>JAZBOM010000336.1:0-5641 GCA_036351205.1 Thermoleophilia bacterium
AGCGGGCGCCGGCGCCGCGTGCCGGCCGCACTCGGCGCGATGGTAGAATGGCGCACCACTGACGGCACGCGGACGCCCGTCGGCCGCGCCGCCGCCGGCCCCGCTGCTGGCTTCCGTGCCGCCGCCGGCATCGAACCTGTCGTCTGCGCCCCCGCCGGCATCGCTCCCGCCGTCTGCGCCGCTCCCGGCCGTATCGCCGCCGAGGCCCAGGCGGCCGGCGAGCTCGACGAGGAACGCGACGAGGCCGTCGGGGTCGCTCCGCCAGTCCGGGGCCACGTGGGTGCGTGCGTGACGCGTCGCCATGGCCGGGGCGTGCGCGTCGTAGTGCACCGCGTGGCAGGTGACGCCCTCCTGGCCGAGCGCGCGCACGACGGCGAGTCCGGTCGAGCCGGACATGCCGACGACGATCGCGCTGCCGCTCGCTCGGTCCGCGGTCATGCCTCCATCCCCACGTCGCTCGCCCGTGCCCGGGCGAGGCCGTCAGAACGCTACTACCTCGTTCGCGCCGGCGAAAGCGGGCGCCGGCGCCGCGTGCCGGCCGCACTCGGCGCGATGGTAGAATGGCGCACCACTGACGGCACGCGGACGCCTGTCGGCCCAACCTCGCGGGCGCCGCCCACCACGCTACCGGAGGCGCCACCATCCCGATCCTGCGACGACGTCCGGGCGCGCGCCGCCGAGGCGCGACCGGCGGCTACCGGCTCCTCTTCAAGGACTCGGTCATCTACGGTACCGGCAGGGCCGTGCAGAAGCTCCTCATGGCGCTGCTGCTGCCGCTCTACACGGCGTACCTGACGCCGGCGGACTACGGCATCCTCGGCATGGTCGTGACGGTCACGACCTTCCTCGACGTCTTCGTCACCCTCGGCTTCGACGTCGCCTTCTCGCGGTTCTACTTCGACGACACCTCGCCCGAGGGCCGTCGCAAGGTCGTGACCAACGTCTTCTACGTCTCGACCGTCTACCCGGCGATCGTCATCGGGGTCTGCGCCGTCATCATGCCCCAGCTCGCGCCCTGGCTGCTCGGCGAGGAGTACTCGGCCGGCGACTGGAAGTACTTCGTCGTCGCCCTGGTCACGCTCTTCTTCACCAACCTCAACGACCTGCCGTTCCACCTCCTGCGCCTCGAGCACAAGCCGTGGCGGTTCAGCGCCTACATCTTCGCCCGCATCGCCGTACAGGTCCCGCTCTCGATCCTGTTCGTCGCCGTCTTCGACTGGGGCGCGATGGGCGTGCTCGGCGCCAACCTCTTCACCGCCGCCGGCCTGCAGCTGTCACTGCTGCCGGTCTACGTGCGCCGGCTGAACCGGCTGCCCGACCCGAAGGTCCTGCGCCCGATGCTGGCCTTCGCCGTGCCGGCCCTCTTCACCGGCGTCTCCTTCTACTGGCTCAAGATCTCGGACCGTTTCTTCCTGCTCCACTACCAGGGCAAGTCCGAGGTCGGCCTCTACACGGTCGCCAACTCGCTGGCGCAGCCGGTGTACCTCGTCCTCATGGCGTTCCGCATGGCGTGGCCGCAGTGGCACTACTCGGAGCTCGGCGACCGCGAGAAGCACAAGCGCCTCGTGGCCCGCAGCTCCACGTACTTCCTCGCCCTCAACGGCTTCATGCTCGTCGTGCTCGGCGCGCTGCTGCCGCTCCTCGCCCACGTGCTGCTCAACGAGCGGTACTGGAGCGTGGTGCCGACGACCTTCGTCCTCGCCGTGGCGATCGCCATCTACGGCGCCTACTTCATCTTCTGGGTCGGCTCGAACGTGGCGAAGAAGAACCAGATGATCCCCGTCTTCTTCGCCCTCTCGTCGGCCGTCAACGTGGGGCTCAACTTCCTCTTCGTCCCCGAGTACGGGATGTGGGCGGCGGCCTGGAACACGGTGATCGGCTACGCGATCCTCGCCGGCACCATCTACTTCTACTCGCGACGCTACTACGCGATCCCGTACGAGTGGCCGCGCCTCGTGAGGCTGCTCGGCGCCACGGCGCTGGCCCTGGGCGCCGTCTTCGGGGTCATGCAGCTCGTCGGGCTGGAGACGTCGCTGCCTTTGTCCGACCTCGCCTGGCGCACAGCCGTCACCCTGCCGGCGCTGGCCGTGTTCCCCCTGGTGCTGGTCGTCAGCGGTTTCTTCACCCCCGGCGAACGCGAGCGGCTGCTCGAGCCCCTGCGCCGCCTGAGGCGGGGAGGCAGAAGGGACATCGCGGCGCCCGAGCATGAATCCGAGGAAGAGGCCACCGAGGCGCTCGAGACCGAGGCTCGCCTCGACGTGACCGAGAAGGGCGGGCTGAACCCGTGAAGCGCCTCCTCGTCGTCGCCAACCCCTTCCCGCCCCTGGCCAGCGCCGGCACCGCCCGCGTCCTCCGCTTCCTCCGCCACCTGCCCGACCACGGGTGGGAGGCGACGGTGCTCACGGCGGAGGCGCGTGGACCGGCGCCGACGCCCGACTTCGTGCGCGTCGTGCGCACGCCCACGCTGGCGCCGCGCGCCCTGCTGCAGGGAGGCCGGCGGGCGAAGCTGACCGGCTGGCTCTTCGTGCCCGACCCGTACGCGCCGTGGATCCCGACCGCCGTGGCGGCGGGCCGCAGGCTGCTCGCCGCCGAGCCGTTCGATGCCGTCTTCTCGAGCCACCCGCGGGCCAGTACGCACGTGGTGGCCTCCTGCCTGGCGCGGCCGGGAGGCCCGCCCTGGCTCGCCGACTATCGCGACCGACGCTTCGCCAACGACGTGCGCCCCTACCCGACGGCGGCCCACGCCGCGGCGATGCGCGGGCTCGAGGCCCGCGTACTGCGCCGCGCCGCCGCGGTGAGCGCGATCAACCAGCCGATCCTCGACGACCTCGTCGCCCGCCACCCGTGGCTCGGCGGGCGGGGCCACGTGCTGCCCAACGGCTACGACGAGCTCGAGACCCCCGAGCCGGTCGACCTCGGCCCCGGCTTCTGGATCGTGTACACCGGCCGGCTGTACAGGCGCGAGCGGGTCCTCGAGTCCTTCCTCGGCGCGCTCGCGGCGCTGCCCGACGACGTGAAGGTCCTCTTCGTCGGCGACGCGCCGCGCGTCGTGCCCGTCGCCGAGCGGCTGGGCATCGCCCACCGCGTGCGTGTCGAGCCCCTCGTCCCCCTCGGCGTCGCGCTCGGCTACCAGCGCGCCGCGAGCGCTCTGCTCCTCATCACCCACGAGCGACCCGAGTCCATGTCGAGCAAGGTCTTCGAGTACCTGCGCTCGGGGCGTCCGGTCTTCGCCATCACCGGCCCCGAGACGGCCGCCGCGCGCGTGCTCGAGACCGTCGGCGGCGCCGTCACCGTGAGCCACGACGGCGACCTGCGCACCGCGCTCGCCGACCTCGTCGCCGCGGTGCGTGCCGGCGCGGCGCCGGTCGCGGACGCCGCCGCCCTGGCGCGGTACGATATGGCCACCGTGACGGCCGAGCTTGCGGCCGTCCTCGACCGGCTCACGGCAGGAGGCGACCACTGACGGCGGCTGCCGACAGCACCCGGGCGCCGGCTCGCCGGCGCCGCTCCGCCGACCTCGCCGCCGTCGGCGCCGGCACGGCGCTCACCCTCGGGTTCGCCTACGCCGTGGCCTACCGACCGCTGATGGGCGTGGCCGCGCTCGTTGCGTTCGCCGTCGCGGCCGCGATCGTCCTGCGGCGGCGCGAGCTCGGCGCGGTCTCCCTGCGGTCGCTGCTCGTCGGCCTCACGCTCCTGCTGCCTGCGGCCGCCCTGATCGGGCCGGCGGCGGGCCTGCCGGCGGCCCCGCAAGTCTTCGCCTTCCGCCTGCTCCTCGCCGCCGTCGCCGCCGTCGGCGTACCGGCGCTCCTGCTCTCCGAGGCACGCCCTCTCGACATCGGGCGCTGGCGCCCGGCGCTGCCGCTCGCCCTCTGGGTGGGCTGGCTGTGCCTCGCGCTGCTGTGGGCGCCCGACAAGGCCGCGGGCCTCACCTACCTCGCCCTCCTGGGCACGATGCTCGCGGTCGCCGCGGCGACGGCCGTCGCCGGTCTCACCCGGCGCCGCCTGCTGGCCTTCGGGATCACGATGATCGCCGCCTACACGGCCATCGTCGGCGTCACCGGCCTCGAGGCCACGTCGGGCCTGCGCCTGCCCACGTCGCGTCTCGCCGAGGGGGCCGGGTCGCAGTACTTCGCCGTGACCAGCGTCTTCCACAACCAGAACGACCTCGCCACCTACCTCGCGATCTGCTGGCCGTTCCTGCTCGGCGCGGCCTTCTTCACCCGCCGGGCGGGCTGGCTCGTGCTCGCCGTGCTGCTGGCCCTGCCGGGAGCCCTCGCCTTCGTGCGCACCGGCTCCCGCTCGAGTCTGCTCGCCGCCGGTCTCTCCACCGTCGTGCTGCTGGTCGTGCTGGCGCAGCCCGGCAGCTGGCTGCGCACGCGCCGGGCCTCGATCGTCGGGGCGGTGCTGGCCGTCGCCCTCTTCGCCGGCGCCGGCTACCTCCTCTTCAACGACTCGACGGACCCCATGCTCCGCCAGTTCCGCCTCTCCGCCCTGGTCGAGGACATCACCGAGGGCAGCGGCTCGGGCAGCATCCGCAGCGAGCTCTACCGGCGCGGCCTGGGCATCGCCGGCGGCTCCCTCCTGCTCGGCGCCGGACCCGGGCAGGCCCCTCTCCTCCTCACCGCGGGCATCGGGGGCACCAACCTCGGCAACCTGCACAACTGGTGGCTGGAGCTGTACGCCGAGGGAGGGCTCCCCGGATTCCTGTTGCACGTCACGTTCGTCCTCGGCCTGCTGTGGGGCCTGCTGCGCCGCGCCCGCGCCCCGGGGAGCCCCCTCGTGCGCTATCTCGCCACCTGCGCCTTCGCCGCCTTGGCGGGCTTCAGCCTCGGCGCCCTGGGGCCGAGCCGGACGCTGATCTTCGTCCCGATGTGGATCCTGTACGGTCTCTCGCTCGCCGTCCTCGTGGCACCCTGGACCGCCGAGGACGCCGGCGCCACCCCGCCCGGGGAGGGAGAGCGCCCGTGAGGGTCCTCGTGGTCTCGCACCTCTACCCCTACCCCGGCGTGGACCGCCACCTGTTCGTCCACGAGCAGTGCCTCGCCCTGCGCGGCCTCGGCGTCGAGATGCACGTGATCTCGCCGACGCCCTGGATCCCGCGCGTCCTCTGGTCGAGCAGCCGGATGAGGCGGCGCGGGAGCAAGCCGCCGCGGGCGGTCCGTGACGGCATCGTCGCCGACTATCCACGCTTCCCGCAGCCGCCGCGGCGCCTGCTCTTCGACCGCCTCGGCGACCTCGCCTACCGGCGCGTTCGCACTCTGCCGGCCGTGACCGGCGAGCGCTACGACCTCATCCACGCCCACCAGGCGCTCCCCGACGGCGCCGTCGCCGCACACCTGAGCCGCGACCTGGGCGTGCCGTACCTCGTGACCGTGCACGGCGCCGACGTGAACCGCGGCCTCGAGGGTGCCGGGCCGGTCGCGCGGCGCACCGCCGAGGTGCTCGAGGGGGCGGCGGCGGTCGTCGCCGTGTCCGGCGTTCTGGCCCGCCGCCTCACGGCCCGCGTCCCGCTCGACGCCGTGCACGTCGTCCAGAACGGCGTCCCGGCCGGCCTGCACGGCGTGCCGCCGGCCGACTACCTGCCCGGCCACCGTGTCGTGCTGGCCGCCGGCCGTCTCGTCGCCGGCAAGGGGTTCGAGCA
>JAZBOM010000337.1:0-3789 GCA_036351205.1 Thermoleophilia bacterium
ATGATCCTGGTCGGCGACTCGCTCGGGATGTGCGTCTACGGCTACCCCGGCACGGTGCCGGTGACCATGGAGCAGTGCCTCGTCCACGCAGAGGCGGTGCGCCGCGGGGCGCCCGACACCTTCGTCGTCGGCGACATGCCCTTCATGAGCTACCAGGTCTCCGACGAGGAGGCGGTGAAGAACGCCGGGCGCTTCTTGAAGGAGGCCGCGGTCGACGCCGTGAAGCTCGAGGGCGGGGTCAGCGTGATCAGCCGCGTGCGCGCGATCCTCGACGCCGGCATCGTGGTCTGCGGCCACATCGGCTTGACCCCGCAGAGCTCGGGCCAGCTCGGCGGCCACAAGGCCCAGGGGCGCACCCTGGAGAGCGCGAAGCTCGTCGTCGAGGACGCCCGCGCCCTGGCCGCGGCCGGGGTCCAGCTGCTCCTGGTCGAGGCGGTGCCGCCCGAGGTCGCGGGCTTCATCCGCGCCGAGCTTCAGATCCCCGTGCTCGGCATCGGCGCCGGCGCCGACGTCGACGGCCAGCTGCTCATCGTCAGTGACGTCCTCGGCACCTTCGAGGCCTTCACCCCCAAGTTCGTGAAGAAGTACGCCGACCTCGCCGGGGTCTCGACCGCGGCCCTGAGCGAGTACGTCGCCGACGTGCGCGGGGCGCGCTTCCCCGAGGAGGAGCACTGCTACCGCATGCTCGAGGGCGAGCACGAGCGCTTCGGCGCCTGGGCGGGCGGATGACACGCGGCGCCTCGACCGCCGGCACCGTCCCCGCCGCCGATCCCCGCGCGACCGCGCGGGCGGCCGGCGGCGGGCCCGACCTCGCCGGGCGCGTCGAGCGCCTCGGCACCGAGACCGTCTTCGCCGTCTCGGCCGAGGCCGCGGCCCTCGCCGCGCAGGGCAGGACGGTCTACCCGTTCCACCTCGGCGACCTCGACCTGCCGACGCCGGAGCACATCGTCGCGGCGTCCTTCGCCGCGATCCGCGCCGGCAAGACGACGTACTGCCCCAACGCCGGCATCCCCGAGCTCCGCGAGGCCCTGGCCGCCGACGTCGGCCGCGCCCGCGGTCTCGACTACGGGCGCGACAACGTCTCCGTGCAGCCCGGGGGCAAGCCGGTGATCGCCAAGTTCCTGCTGGCGCTCATGGACCCGGGAGACGAGGTGCTGTACCCCAACCCCGGCTTCCCCATCTATGGCTCGCTGATCGAGTTCTTCGGCGGCGTCCCGGTGCCCTACACCTACGTCGAGGGCCCCGACCGCTTCCACCTCGACCTCGAGGGCATCGAGCGCAGCCTGACGCCGCGCACCCGCCTTCTGATCCTCAACGACCTGCACAACCCGACGGCGGCCGAGTGCACGGCCGAGGAGCTCGAGCGGCTCGCGGAGCTCGTCCGCGAGCACGACCTCCTCGTGCTCAGCGACGAGGCCTACTTCGACGTGCGCTTCGCCGGCGCGAGCCGCTCGATCGCCTCGCTGCCCGGCATGCAGGAGCGCACCGTCATCCTCTACACCTTCTCGAAGAAGTACGCGATGACGGGGTGGAGGCTGGGCGCCGCCGTCGGCCCCGCGCCCGTCGTCGACGTCATCACCCGGCTCAACGTGAACATCGAGTCGTGCCCCACGCACTTCTCGCAGTACGGGGCCCTGGCGGCGCTGACCGGCGACCAGACCGGCCCGCGCGCGATGATGGCGACCCTCAAGACCCGGCGGGACGCGGCCCTCGAGATCCTCAACGCCACCCCGGGCGTCCGCTGCCTGACACCCGAGACCACGTTCTATCTGTATCCTGACGTCACCGGCGCGGCGCAGGCCGTCGGGTGCGCCGACCACGAGAGCTTCCGCCGTCTCGTGCTCGAGCGCACCGGCGTCTCGTTCTGCACCCGCCTGCACTTCGGACACGCCCTCGAAGGCGAGCGGCAGATCTACCTGCGGCTCGCCTACTCGGGGCTCGGCACAGACCAGATCCAGGAGGGCCTCGGCAAGATGAAGGCCTTCATCGAGAGCCACCACTGATCCCCGGAGGAGACGCGACGATGAACGACAAGCCCACCCCCGAGCTCAACAGCCGTCTGACGCTCCTCTCCGCGGAGAAGTGCCAGGCGATCTACGACGGCGCCCTCACCATCATCGCCGAGATCGGCATGAAGGTGCCGCACCAGGTCGCCCGCGACCTGCTCGCCGGCGCCGGCGCGAGCGTGGAGGGCGACGATCTCGTGCGCATCCCCCGCGAGCTCGTCGCCGAGGCGCGCACGACCGTGCCGCGGATGATCGACGTCTACGACCGCAAGGGCGAGCTCGCCATGCAGCTCGGCGGCTTCAACTCGTACTTCGGCACCGGCTCCGACCTGATGAGCATCTACGACTTCGAGACCGGCGAGCGCCGGCTCAGCGTGATCGCCGACGTCGGCCGCATGGCTCACCTCTGCGACGGCCTGCCGAACCTCGACTTCATCATGTCGATGGCCCATCCCCACGACGTCGAGGCGTACGCCTCGTACCTCGAGAGCTTCCGCCAGATGGTGGGCAACACGACCAAGCCGATGGTCATGACGGCGGCCGCGGTCGAAGACCTCGAGGTCATGTGGAAGATCGCCTCCGAGCTGCGCGGCGGCGCCGAAGAGCTGCGCGCCAAGCCGTACTTCATCCAGTACGGCGAGCCGGTCAGCCCCCTGCAGCACGCGCCCGAGGTGCTCGACAAGCTGCTCTTCTGCGCCGACTGGGGCATCCCGCTGATCTACTCGCCGGCGCCGATCGCCGGCGCCACGGCGCCGATCACCCACGCCGGCCACATCGTGCAGGCGGTCGCCGAGTCGCTCTTCGGCATCGTCGTCCACCAGCTCCGCCGCCCCGGCTCGCCGGTCCTCACCGGCATGGGCCCGGTGAAGCTCGACATGAGCACCGTGCAGGCGCTGTACAACTCGGCCGAGTACTACACGACCTACCTCGGCATCACCGAGATGGCGAAGTGGATGGACATCCCCAACTGGGGCTACGCCGGCACCAGCGACTCGCAGTGCGTCGACGCGCAGGTCGGCCTCGACGTCGCCGAGCTCACCCTGCTCTCCATGCAGGCCGGCTCCAACCTCAACCACGACATCGGCTACCTCGACTTCGGCCTCACCGGCGCCGGCGAGTCGGTGGTGATCACCGACGAGGTCATCTCGCTCAACCGGCGCACGCTCGAGGGCATCGAGGTCAGTGAGGAGACCCTCGCGCTCGACACCATCGCCGCGGTCGGGCACGGCGGCGACTTCCTCGGGGCGAAGCACACGAAGCGCCATGTTCGTGGGCTGCAGTGGCGGCCCACGATCCTCAACCGCAGCACCCAGCAGAAGTGGGAGGCGGAGGGCTCGCTCGACCTGACGGCGAAGGCGCACCGCAAGCTCACCGACATCATGACCAACCACACTCCGGAGCCGCTGCCGGCGGCGATGAAGGCGAAGATCGACGAACTGGTCGAGGAGTACGTGCGCGCGGGTGCGTGACCGGCGCACGGGCCGGCGGCGCGCGCGGCGCGCCGCCGGCCCGGCGACACCGGCCGCCGCGCCGGCCGGAGGGCAATCGACCGACCCAGCTTGAGGTCGTTGAGGAGGATGAAGTGTCAGAGTTGTACGAGCAGATGAAGCAGTCCGTCATCGACGGCGAGGTCGAGCTCGCCGAGGAGCTCGCCCAGAAGGGCCTCGACGAGGGCCTCCCCGCGGTCGACATCCTCGACCTCGGCTACGTCAAGGGCATCGAGGAGGTCGGCGACCTCTTCGGCCGCGGCGAGTTCTTCCTCCCCGAGCTCGTCCAGGGGGCC
>JAZBOM010000338.1:0-3337 GCA_036351205.1 Thermoleophilia bacterium
CGACGAGCAGCCCGTCGACGACGATCTCGCCGCTGTTGTCGGTGAGGTACACGATGCGCTCGGCGCGCGCGACGGCGGCGCGGAACTCGTGCAGGTCGCCGTGCAGCGGCTCCTCGAGGCCACGGCGAAGGTCGCGCACGAGCCGGTCCACGGCCCCCTGAGTGCCGCCGCGTCCACGCCCGCCGCCGACGGCCGCCTCCGTGCTGATGCCCGCGTCAAGGGCGTTGGCGGCGATCGCCAGGCGCGTCGCGGCCGCGAACCGGTCGGGTGCGGCTTCGACGGACTCCCGCAGGTGCGGCTCCGCGGCGAGGGCGATCGCGTTCGCGCGTGCCTTCAGGGAGGCGTACGGGTCCCCGTCGCCGGTCAGGCGACGCACGAGCCGGTGGACGCGCTGCGCGGTCTCCGGTGGTGACGATCCGAGGTCGACCTCTGCCGCGAGAGCCCTCAGCACGTGGCGCATCACCTCGCGCTGCGCCGCCTCGGCGGTGCCCGCGCAGCGCAGGGCCCCGAGAGCCTGACGGGTGAAGCACGGTAGGCAGTCGAGAGCAGTGTGCACGGCGGTCCGGCGCCCTTCCCTCTTGTGTCCGCTCCGTGGCGGTCGTGATCTCGCCCAAGATCCGACCGCAAGCTGGTATTATGAGCATATGCTCAATCTCCGCGTGCGTCGACTGAGCGCGCCACGTGAGGCGCACGGCACGCGGTGGCACAGACGAGGAGACGACAGATGGCGCACGAGCACGAGCTGGACGAGCTGCAACTGTCGACCGTGGCCAGCGACCATGCGCTGCGCCCCCGCCACTGGGGGCACCCCGAGGCCTGGAGCGGCCACGCCCGCATCAAAGGACCATGTGGCGACACGATGGAGTTCTGGGTCGACGTCGAGTCGGGCCGTGTGCGGCGCACCTCTTACGTGACCGACGGCTGCGGGAGCGCGCGGGCGTGCGGGGACATGGCGGCGGAGCTGTCCGAGGACCGGAGTCTCGATGACACGCTCGCCCTCGAGCAGGCCGACATCCTCGAGGCGCTCGGCGGCCTGCCCGCCGCGACCGAGCACTGCGCGCTGCTTGCCGCGAACACCCTGCACGCCGCCTGCAGGGATTCTCTCCGAGGTCGATCCGAGGCCGGCGCCCAAGGCGACGGCGAACGTGGGATAGAGGAGGACACACGATGAGGATCGCCATACCCGTAGTGGACGGTGTGCTGTCGGCGCACTTCGGGCACTGCCAGTGCTTCGCCCTGCTCGACGTGGACCAGACGACGCAGCGCGTCCTCGGACGCGAAGATGTGGACGCGCCGCCGCACGAGCCCGGGCTGCTGCCCGCCTGGCTGGCGCAGCGCGACGTCGACGCGATCATCGCCGGCGGGATGGGCCGCCGCGCCCAGGACCTCTTCTCGCAGCACGACATCCAGGTGATCGTGGGCGCCGAGGCGAGAGCCCCGGAGGCGCTGGTCGCAGAGTACCTCGCCGGTACGCTCGTGACCGGCGCGAACGTCTGCGACCACTGACGGGCGGGGCCCGCGAGGTCGGCGACGCGACTTCGCGCAGACGGGGAATGCTGTCGCCATGAGTCCCCCGAGAGAAGGCGAACGGCCGCCACGGCCACGCGAGTCCGTCTGGGACTATCCGCGCCCGCCGCGCGTCGAGCCGACGGACCGCCGCGTGCGCGTCGAGGCCGGAGGCGAAGTCGTCGCCGACACGCGCCGCGCCCTGCGCGTGCTCGAGACGAGCCACCCGCCGGTCTACTACATCCCGCCTGGGGACGTGCGCCGCGACCTGCTGCGCCCGTCGTCGCGGCGCACCATCTGCGAGTTCAAGGGCGTCGCCTCCTACCACGACCTGGTGATCGGCGAACGTGTGATCCGGGACGCGGCCTGGAGCTACGCGGAGCCGCGTCCCGGCTACGAGAACTTGCGCGACCACCTCGCCTTCTACCCGGGCAAGATGGACGCCTGTCACGTCGACGACGAGCGCGTCGCCGCCCAGCCCGGCGACTTCTACGGCGGCTGGATCACGAGCGACGTCGAGGGGCCGTTCAAGGGCGGGCCGGGCACGCGCGGGTGGTGAATCGCCCGCGCTCGCGGGCGCACACGGCGACGTCTCCGACGGCGGCCACCGCAACGGCGTCCATGACCCCCGTTTCGGAGACATTCCCTGATGGGCCGTATCAGGAGCCGCTCGTGCGGCGTCGAGGGACTCCTGTCCGGGGTCGTCGACCGAAGGAGGGGCACCATGCGACTCCGTCACCTGCGCTTCGTCATCCCCATCCTCGTGATCGCTCTCGCCGCGGTGACTGCGCCCGCCGCCCTCGCCGCCACCGGCTACGAGACACCCAAACCCGCCGTCATCACCGTCGACGGCGACAAGTTCTACAACTACGACTTCTACTCACCCAACTACCTGCCGCCCAGCGACCCGAAGACGGCCCAGGTCGACTGGCCGGTGACCGTCATCTTCACGGGCAATGCGACCGTGCCCAAAGTGAAGGCGATCGTCGGTTCGTTCCTGCCGTCCGTCGGCATGCCGATCTACGCGCGGCTCAAGGACAGCCCCTACCGCTGGCAGTGGGACGTCGACCTGGGCTGCAAGGAGAGGGCGTTCAAGATCGAGGACGGGAAGTTGGTGCCCAGGCCTCTCTGCCTCCACATCAGGCTGTACGCGCGCTACGGCTACGCGAGCCGGAACGCCGAGTGGGGCAGGTACGTCCTGTGCACCACGCACTTCGACTACAACGAGTTCGGGCAGGTGCCGGGCACGACGGTGAAGTGGTCCGGCATGAGTGAGATGGCTGAGGATCAACTCTCAAACGCGTTGGCTTCGACGTACGTAGTCGCGGAGGATGCCTTCCCCTGCGACAACCTCATCTGCGACCCGCTGCCGCTGCCGCTGGGGACTCCCCCGGTGGGCGACGGCCACGTGTTCCAGAGCGACGGCAAGGCCACGCTGATCTACATCCCGTGACGCCGCACGCCTGACGCCGCGCGCGCGGTACGAGAACACCCGCCCGGCATGCGCAAGGCCGGGGCGAGGAGACCCGGGGTCGCAGCACGTGCCGCCCCGGGCCTCGTCGCGTCCAGGGAACGCTGCGGACATGCAGTGACGCCCCTCAGCCCGCAGTCGCCACGCACGGGCTCTCTCCGAAATGGTGCCGGAGCCGGGAGTCGAACCCGGACGTCCCTCGCGGGACAAGGGATTTTAAGTCCCCGGCGTCTACCAGTTCCGCCACTCCGGCATCAGCGCAGAGTATACGCGGGACGGTGAGAGGTGCTCAGCCGAGAGCGGGCCGCCCGGCCACCCAGAGGCCGGCGCCCTCGAGGATGCCCGACGTGGAGACGCGCA
>JAZBOM010000339.1:0-2016 GCA_036351205.1 Thermoleophilia bacterium
CGCCGAGGCTCTCGCCGGTCACGGTCCCGCCGGTGAGCACCTCGTACGAGGCGCCGGCGACGACGCCGGGCGTGCTCACGACGAGGGATTGGAGATCCTTCGACGCCCGGAACGTCGCGATGGGCGTGCCGTCGGGCGCCTGGATCCGGACGACTGTGCCGGCCGCCACGAGCGTGTCGAACCGGAGGTGGAGGGTGGCCTGCGACGACGAAGCGCTCGGCGTCTCGTCCATCCCGATGCTGCCGGCCGCGACGAGCACGGCGTCCGAGACGAGGAAGTCGCCATTCACGTCGAGCGCCCCCTCGCGGTTGGTGAGGGGCCCGTTGACGACGATCGTCCCGCCGGTGACCGTCGCCGACCCGTTCGAGTCGAGGCCGTCGCCGCCGGCGTCGATGACGAGCGTGCCGCCGCTGATCTCGACGTACCAGCCCTCGACGGGTGTCTCGACCATCGGGCCGCCACCCGCGCCGCCCGCGCCGCCGCGGCCGCCGGGGCCCCCGGGTGCGCCCGGGAACCCGCCCTCCTGCTGCCAGCCCGAGCCGTCCGCGCCGCCGGCGACGTTCAGGCCGTCGTCCTCGGCCACGAGAGTGATCGCCCCGCCCGTGATGACGATCTCCGTGCCCTCGAGCCCCTCGTAGGAGCGGGTGATGTCGATCGTCCCGCCGTTCACCTCGACGCGCGTCTCCGAGTGGATCGCGTCGTCGCCGGCCGCGATCGTGAGCGCGCCGGCGACGATGATCGCGGCGCTCCAGGCGTCGATGCCGTCCGTGGCCGCGTCGAGGTCCAGGGTCCCGCCGGCGATCCGCACGTAGCCCAGCGCGGCGTCCTCCTCGTTGTCGGCCTTGAGCGCGTCGCCGCCGGCCGTCACGTCGAGCGTCCCGCCGGTCACGACGAGGTAGTCCTTGCCGCGGATGCCGTCGTCGACCGCGTCGACGGTGATCTCACCGCCGGCGATGATCAGCCCGTCCTTGCTCGCGATCCCGTCGTTGGAGCGGCCGGCCACGGCCAGGGCGCCGTCCCCGGCGATCGTCAGGTCGGCAGCGCTGAAGAGAGCCGCGTTCGGCTCGTCGACGTCGGCGGCCGGGAAGACATAGGTCGCCGCGTCGACCAGGGTGCTCTGCGACCCGGCCTCCAGGATCACGACGGCCTTCCCGGCGTCGAGGACGGCGAGGGCCGCGCCGGTCGAGCTGGCGAGGTCGACACCGTCGAGGACGAGGCGCACGACACCCTCGTCGGCGGCGTCGACGACGACCTGCCCGTCCGAGAGCGTGCCGCGCAGCCGGTACGTGCCGGCCCGGGTGATCGTGACGACGTCGCCGTCGACCTTCACGCCGCTCCCGCCGGCGCTCGCGCCGTCGGCGAGGGTCACCGCCACCTCGGACGCCGCGTCCCAGGCGTAGTCGGCGGGGTCCTCGTGCGTGCCGGCGGACGCCACCGTCGAACTGGGACCGGCCGTCGTCCCGGCGTCGGCGACGGACGCGGCGGCCGTCGCCGGGTCCGCGGCTGCGGCCGTGTCGCCGTCGCTCGTGGAGACAGCGGGCGCGCAGCCGCCCGCAAGGGCGAGCGCCAGGAGGAGAGCCGCAATCGGGCGGGCGTGGCGGGGGATCATCGGTTGTCCTCGGTGCATCGGAGTCCGGGGCGCCTGTCGTCGCAGTTGTGAGGCTCCGTCCTGAACCAACCCTGAAGCCGCGTCGTCCCGGTGCCGATCCGCGGCGAGCTCCTGGCGCTCGTGCGCGTGGCCACGCACCCGGCCGTGGTCGCGCACCCGCGCACCGTCTCGGAGGCGATGGACGTCGTCCGGGCCCGGCGTGCCCAGCCGTCGGCGGCGCCGGCCGCGGCGCCGGCCGCGCGGCGGCCCCGGCGCGGCGTATCGTGCGGGCATGCGCAGCACCGCCCCCTCCCAGCGCCCCGGCATGGGAGCGATCCCCCATGCCGGCGGAACGTCGTTCCGCGTCTGGGCCCCGCACGCGGCGGCCGTCTTCGTCACCGGGACGTTCGACGACTGGGCCGGCGACC
>JAZBOM010000340.1:0-3066 GCA_036351205.1 Thermoleophilia bacterium
GCGCGCTGGGGCAAGTTCTGGTCGCTCGAGCCCGTCTTCGGCGACGAGCGCGCCTACTTGACGGCCAAGGGCGGTCTGCCCCCGCGCCTCGACGACCTCGTTCTGGCGGTGCCGGTGCACGGCGACCGCCGGCGCATCGTCGACGTGCTGGGGCCCGCCGACGACCTGGCGGCGGTCCTTCGCGCCCTGTTGTGGGCGAAGGGCGTGCGGCAGGGGTTCGGCGACGACGTGGCCGACGAGGCGGCGGCCGCCGCAGCGCGCGCGGCGCGCGCGGACGACGGCCGCCGCGACCTCGCCGGCCTGCCGACCTTCACCATCGACCCCGACACGGCGCGCGACTTCGACGACGCGATCTCGGTCGCCGCCGAGCCCGGCGGCGGGTACCGCGCCCACGTCCACATCGCCGACGTCTCGTACTTCGTCGACGAGGACGGCGCGATCGACCGCGAGGCGCGGCGACGCACCTCGAGCGTGTACCTGCCGCTCTTCGCCGAGCCCATGCTGCCGGCGGCTCTCTCCAGCGACCTCTGCAGCCTCGTGCCGCGGCAGCCGCGCAAGTGCATGACGGTCGAGTTCACCTTCGACGGGCAGGGCCGGCGTACGGCGGTGCAGTTCTACCGCTCGCTGATCCACAGCGACCACCGTCTCACGTACGGCTTCGCCGACGCCGTGCTGGCCGCGGCCGGCGCCGACGGCGCGGCCCTCGGGCTGCTGCCCGCCGGCGCGGGGCGTGAGGCGGCCGCCGCGGCCGCCGCGGCCCTCCCGGCGCCGTCGGAGCTCGAGAGCCTGGGCCGCGCCGTACCGGCGTCTCCGGAGCTCGAGAGCTCGGGCGGCCCCGCGCCGCCGCCGGCCGTCGCTCCGTCCGAGTCGCCCGGGCTGCCGAGCGAGTCGCCCGCGCGACCGTCCGAGTCGCCGGCGCCACCGACCGAGGCGCCCGCGCCACCGACCGAGGCGCCCGCGGCCGTGCCCGACGCGACCACCGAGGCCGACGAGGCGCTCGTCGTGCAGCTTCGCCTCGCCTACGAGCTGGCCGTCGTGCTGCGCCGCCGTCGCTTCGCCCGCGGCGCCCTCGTGCTCGGCTCGTTCGAGCCCGAGTACCGGTTCACCGCGGCCGGCGAGCTGCTGGGCGCCACCGCGCGCCCGGAGACGGCCTCGCACGCCCTCGTCGAGGAGTTCATGCTGGCCGCCAACGAGGCGGTCGCCGAGTTTCTCCTCAAGCGGCGCACGCCGGCGATCTACCGCGTCCACGAGCCGCCCGACCGGGGCCGCGCCGTCGAGCTCTGGGAGGCGCTCGAGGAGCTGGGGCTGCGCGTGCCACCGCTCCCCGGCGGCGAGCACCTCGAGCCCGGCCTCCTGGCGTCGGCCTACGGTCGCCTCACCCGGGTCGTCGCCGAGACGGTGGCCCGCGAGGGGCGCGGGCGCATCGCCTTCGGCCAGCGTGTCCTGCGCTCGCTGAAGCAGGCCCGGTACGCCCCCTCGAACCTCGGCCACTTCGGGCTCGCGAGCCCGGCCTACCTGCACTTCACCTCGCCGATCCGCCGGTACCCCGACCTCGTCGTGCACCGCGCCCTGGCGCGCGAGATCGCCGCCGCCGGCGGCGCACCGCCCTCGGCCGACGAGTTGCTCGGCGTCGCCGAGGCCTGCTCGACGGTCGAGCGCGAGTCCTCGCGGCTCGAGCTCGACGCCGACGCCGTGGCCCTCTCCTTCCTGCTCGACGCCTGGCTCACCCGGGAGGGCTGGGAGACCGAGTTCGAGGGCGAGATCGTCGGTCTCGTGCCGAGCGGGGTCTTCGTCCACTTCGGCGGCTGCTACGAGGGCTTCCTCCCGCTGCGCCGCCTGGGGACGGAGCGCTACCATCTGAGCGACCACGAGACGGCCCAGGTCGGCGACGACAGCGGGCGCCGCCTGCGGCTCGGCGACCCGATCCGCGTGCGCGTCGAGCGCGTCGACCGCCTGCGCGGCAGGGTCGACCTGGTGCCGGCGGTCGAGCCGGGGCAGGGGCCGCGCACGAGGCCGGGCAGGGTGCCGGCGCGGAGGTCCACCGGCGGTCGCCCGCCGCGCCGCCGCCGGCCCGGCCGCGGCGGTCCCTCGACGCCGCCGCCGCGGAGTGGGTAGGTTGACCGTATGACGAAGCGACGCACAGGGGAGTAGGCGGCCGCATGCCGAGAGAACAGGGGCAGAAGTCCGTGGCCGTCAACCGCAAGGCGCGGCACGACTACTTCATCGACGAGACCCTCGAGGCCGGCCTCGTGCTGGTCGGCACCGAGGTGAAGTCCCTGCGCGAGGGGCGGGTCACGCTGCGTGACAGCTACGCCGAGATGAAGGGCGACGAGCTCTACCTCGTCGGGGTCCACATCCCCATCTACACCCAGGGCGGCATCTGGAACCACGAGCCGCTGCGCCCGCGCAAGCTGCTGCTGCACCGGCGCGAGCTCGAGCGCCTCGCCGTCAAGGTCAAGGAGCGCGGCTACACCCTGGTCCCGACGAAGCTCTACTTCAAGGACGGACGGGCAAAGGTGGAGATAGGCCTCGCCCGGGGCAAGAAGCAGTACGACAAGCGTCAGGACATGGCGCGCCGCGACGCGCAGCGCTCCGTCGAGCGAGCGCTGCGGGGCCGCGGCGAGGAGTGAGTCTCGGCGAGCAGTGACGCGGCGAACGCGGCGCCACAGAGCGGAAGGGGGAGCGATGGAGACGCTGGGCGCGGAGCAGATCGAGGGGGCACTCGCCGATCTCGAGGACTGGGCCTACGAGGGCGGGGAGCTCGTGCGCACGTTCCGGTTCCATGACTTCACCGGGTCCGTCGAGTTCGTCGAGCGTCTGGCCGAGGTCGCCGAGGGGATGGGGCACCACCCCGACGTCGACATCCGCTACAACAAGGTGATCGTCCACCTCGTGACCCACAGCGCCGGCGGCGTCACGGCGGCCGACCTCGGGCTCGCCGAGGCGCTCGGGCACGTCGCGTAGACGGACGGCGCGGGCCACCGCCCCTCAAGTAGCAGACGAGGGAGGAGCCGGCAACGGTCGGCGCGGGCGGGCGGCGGGCGTGGATGCGCCCGCCGTCCGCCC
>JAZBOM010000341.1:0-3524 GCA_036351205.1 Thermoleophilia bacterium
CAAGGTGCGTTGCGACTGACCCGTCGTCTCGTCGCCCTGCGTGGTCACCGTAGCCCTGCGTCGTCGCGACCGGCATCACCGGGACCGGCGAGCGTGAGATTCCCGGCGTGTGACCGGACCCCCATGTGTCGGTCCACTTCTCGTGTCGGTGCCAGAGTCTCCTCTGCTTGGGGGGTCGGGGGCGCGCAGCCGCGCGGCGAGAAGCCGGGGATCAGGATCTTCTCCGACGCCGGCCCCCGTCGCCCGAGTGCGCTGGGCGGGCGGGCCTGCCGGGCCGCCGGCCCGTCCGCGGCGCGCGGGCGGGCCCCGTCGCCCGCGCGCCGAGTCTCGCGGCCGCTCCGCGCGCAGGGCGCGCGGAGCGGCCGCCCGTTGGTGTCTACTTCTTCGCCGCCTTGCCCGCCGCGGGCTTCTTCTCCTTGACCGGCTTGCTGCCCGGGCGCAGGGCCATGTTGCGGTAGACCTGCTCCATGTCCTCGGGCGTGAACTTGCGCGGGTTGTTGGCCCAGAGGCGCGCCTGCGTCTTGGCGCCCTCGACGAGGTCGGGGATCGCCGACTCGGGGATCCCGACGTCGCTCAGGTACTGCGGCACCCCGAGGTCGTCCGCCAGCTGCCGCAGGGCGGCGACCGTCTTCTCGGCGGCCTCGCGGTCGGAGAGGCCGAGCATGTTCTCGCCCATGGCCTCGCCGAACTGCTTGAACCAGCGCAGGCAGGCGAGCATGTTGAACTCCATCGCCCAGGGCAGCACCATCGTGTTGGCGACGCCGTGAGGCACGTGGAACATGCCGCCGATCGGGTACGAGAGCGCGTGCACGGCGCCGACGCCCGCGTTGCCGAAGGCGATGCCGCCCATCATCGAGCCCATCGCCATGTTGTCGCGGGCCCACATGTTGGAGCCGTCGTAGACGGCCGTGCGGATGCTCTGGCTGATCAGCTTGATGCCCTCATACGCCAGCGAGTCGGTGTGCATCGTCGCGTTGACCGAGATGTAGGCCTCGATGTTGTGGATGAGGGCGTCCATGCCCGAGGCGGCGGTGACGCCGGGCGGGCAGCTGACCGTGAGGGCGGGGTCGACGAGCGCGACGTTCGGCATGAGGAACGGGCTCACGAGGCCCTGCTTCACGTTGAGCTTCTCGTTGGCGAAGATGGCGATCGCCGTGCACTCCGAGCCGGTGCCGGCCGTGGTCGGGATGGCGATGATCGGCAGGCCCTTGCGCGGCACCTTGTCGACGCCGACCCAGTCGTAGACGGTGTGGCCCGTCTTGGGCAGCACGGCCGCGGCCTTGGCCACGTCGATGGGCGAGCCGCCGCCGAAGCCGACGATGAGGTCGTAGCCGCCCTTCTCCACGATCTCGACGATCTCGCCGACCGTGCCCATCGGCGGCTCGGGGACGGCCTTGTCGTAGAACTCGACCCCGAGACCGGCCTCGCGCAGCGGCCGCTCCACCTCGTCGCACATGCCGCACGAGCTCACGCCTTCGTCGGTGATGACGAGGACCTTGGTGCCGTTGAGCTTCTTCGCCTCGACGCCGAGCTGGTCGACGGCGCCGATGCCGGTGATCAGGGTCTTGGGCTGGCGGTGGATGCGCATCTTGCGCTCGACCCTGCGGCGCTCGAGCTGCTGCCCGCCCATGGCGGACGAGAAGACGCGCGGCTCGGGTTCGTTGTGGACGTGATCCATGACTCCTCCTGGAGAGTGGTTGATCTGTCGGGTCAGCGCGGCAGCCAGCCTTCGCAGTGCAGCCGCTTGACGTCGTCCCTGATCTGGTCGCGGAACTTCGGGTCGGCGATCTCGACGAGCATCGCCGCGCGGTCGCGCAGGCCGCGGCCCTTCAGGTGGGCCACGCCGTGCTCGGTGACCACGTAGTCGACGTCGGCGCGCATGGTCGTGACCGCGGCGCCCTCGGTGACGGTGGCGACGATGCGGCTGACCTCACCCTTCTTCGCCGTCGACGGCAGGGCGATGATCGCCTTGCCGCCCTTGCTGCGCGCCGCGCCGCGCACGAAGTCGACCTGGCCGCCGATGCCGGTGAACTGCATCGGGCCCATGGTGTCGGCGACGACCTGGCCCATCAGGTCGACCTGCAGGGCCGAGTTGATCGACACCACGTCGTCGAGCTGCCCGATGACGTACGGGTCGTTGGTGTAGCTCACCGGGAACATGTTGACCATCGGGTTGTCGTCGACGAAGTCGTAGAGGCGGCGCGTGCCCATGAGGAAGGTCGCCGTCATCTTGTCGCGGTGCAGCTTCTTGCGCCGGTTGGTGACGACGCCCTCGTTGTAGAGGTCGACGACACCCTCGCTGAACATCTCGGTGTGGATCCCGAGGTCGTTCTTGTGGTGGAGGAAGCTGAGCGTCGCGTCGGGGATCGCGCCGATGCCCAGCTGCAGGCAGGCGCCGTCGTCGATGAGGTCGGCGATGTTCTTGCCGATCGCCGCCTCGACCGGGCCGACCCTCGGCGGCGGCAGCTCGATGATGGGCTGCTCGCTCTCGACGATGTAGTCGAGCTCGGTCACGTGGATGAACGAGTCGCCGTGGGTGCGCGGCATGTTGGGGTTGACCTGGGCGATGACGGTCTTGGCCACCGAGGCGGCCGGCTTGGTGTAGTCGACCGAGATGCCGAAGGAGCAGAAGCCGTGCTTGTCGGGCGGCGACAGGTGGACGAGGGCCACGTCGACGGGGAGGTAGCCCTTGAGGAAGAGGTCGGGGATCTCGCTGAAGAAGGTCGGCGTGTAATCGCCGCGGCCCTGGTAGACGGCCTCGCGCGTGCCGGCGCCGACGAAGACCGAGTTGTGGTAGAAGCTCTCCGCGAATTCGGGCTTCGCGTACTCGCCCTTGCCCATCGCGACCATGTGCACGATCTCGACGTTGCGCAGCTCGGCGGCGCGGGCGACGAGCTCGTCGACGAGCTCCAGCGGCTCGCCGCAGGCGTGGGCGAAGACGACGCGGTCGCCGTTGGTCACGACCTTCAGGGCTTCGGCCGCGGTGACGACCTTCTTCGCGTACTCCGAGGTCCAATCCATCCCATCACTCCTTGAGCTTCTGTCTGACCGCCGCGGCGATGTCCTGCCGCGGCGTCGGGCGTCCGTCGACGACCTCGCCGGCGACGACCACGTCGCGCGGCTCGTCGCCGGTCAGGCGGTGGTCGGAGGCGCAGGCGCGCGGACAGCCGCTCAGGTACACGGTCGGCCCCGCGTCGGCGGCCGCGTCGTCGGCGCCGGTCTCGGCCGCGCCTGCCGCGCCGGCGCCGGTCATCGCTGCGCCGGCACTCACTGCCGTGAGCTCGGCGGCCACGGCCCCGCGGTCGATGTGCGGGTTGCAGCCGCCGCAGAACACGAAGCGTGGTGACCGGCCCGCCGCGTCGTCGCGCGTCGCGGTGTCGCCGCTCAGGCCGGCAGCGCGGCTGTCGGGAGTCGCGGCGGCGGCGTCGGGCGTGCCGGGGTCGCCGCCGTCGGCGGTCTCGGCGGCGGCGTCGGGCGTGCCGCGGTCGGCGGTCACGGTCTCACCTTGGCGCTGGCGGTCGGCC
>JAZBOM010000342.1:0-4050 GCA_036351205.1 Thermoleophilia bacterium
ACCGGGAAGACCTCCGATGCCGGCACACGGACGAACTCGGCGAAGGCACCGTCGAAGTCGGAGCCCATCCAGACGGTCTCCATCGAGTCGAAGCCGTCCGGGCGCATACAGGGCCGCACCAGGACGCGACGCCCTGGCGTGGTCTGGTCGCCGCCCGGCCCGACCTCGACCACCTCCCCGCAGCAGTCGGTGCCCTGGATGAAGGGGAAGGGGGTCGGGGCGCTCCAGCCGCCGTCCTCCTTGGCCGTCGCGCGCCGCTCCTCCGCCTCCGCCGCTGCCTCCGTGCTCCCGTCGACGGCGGTGGAGTACCAGCCGAGGCGCGTGTTGATCTCGGTCGTGTTGACGCCGGCGGCGAGTACGTGCAGGAGCACTTCGCCCTCCGCCGGGACGGGGCGCGGCACGGCGCGGTAGTCCAGCCTGTCGAGGCCGCCGTTGCCCGTGGTCACGACGGCCATCATCCGCGGCTCGTCGCCGGAGAGGTCGAAGCGCGCCGCGTGCAGAACGGTCTGCCGGCGGATCACATCGGTGGCCGTCATGGGGTCCTCTCTCGCGCGCGTCTCTCGGGCAACGGC
The DNA here is from genome assembly GCA_036351205.1 of Thermoleophilia bacterium. Lineage (GTDB taxonomy): Bacteria > Actinomycetota > Thermoleophilia > UBA2241 > UBA2241 > UBA2241. The sequence goes on from JAZBOM010000342.1 coordinate 573, forward strand.
GTTCCGCGGCCCCTCGTCGCTCAACCCTGCCCCTCGCCACTCAGGCCGTCGAGCGAGAGCCGGCGCAGTGTCGCTGCGGTCGGCACGCCGTTCGCGTCCCAGCCGCGCAGCGCGTAGTACTCGTCGAGGGCTTCCTCGAAGCGCCTGCCGCCGATGATCTTGCCGGCGGCGGCGCCGTCGGGGTGAGGTGTGTCCAGGATGCGCTCCGGGAGCCGGTCGTCGGCGCGGCTCAGGCCCTCGCGCAGGTTCAGCAGGCGGCCGAGGTTCCAGACGCGCGCCCCGGCGGTCATGAGCTCGTCGGCCGTCGTCTCGCGCCCCCAGAGGTGGCGGAAGTGGGCGGCGAGGAAGCCCAGGTCGAGGGCCATGTTGGCGCACCAGACACCGCTCCAGGCGATGGAAGTGAAGTCCTGCTGGTCGACGACCACACGCGCCCGGCCTGCCAGAGAGTCGGCGGCGGCCGACCCTCCGAGGATGTCGTCGCCGGCGGTGAAGGCGCGCATGTGGCAGGCGCCGCGGTCGGAGGTCGCGTAGGCCAGACCCATGCCGAAGGTGCCGCGGGGATCGTACGCCGGCATCTCGAGACCCTTGACCTCGGCGGCGAGGTCGGGCCGGCCCTTCAGGGCGGCGAGGGCGCGGGTGCCGAGCGCCAGCTCGGCGCCGTACCCCTCGCCCGAAGCGATGAGGCGCGGCGCCTCGAGGTAGCCGGCCGTGTCGCCGAAGGCGAGGCCGTAGTCGGCCGCGCCGCAGGCGCAGAGGTCCATCGCGAGGCCGACGACGGCGCCCGTGGAGATCGTGTCGAGGCCGAGCTCGTCGCAGGCCATGTTGAAGGCGGCGACGGCGGCGAGGTCGTCGATGCCGCAGTCGGCCCCGCAGAGGCCGAGAGTCTCGAACTCGGGACCCTCGCACACGTAGTCCCCGAAGGTGTGCACCTGGCGGCAGGCGAGCGGGCACTGCGTGCAGGCGCGGATCTTCGTGCGGACCCGGAGCAGGGCCTCCGAGTCTATCCCCCTGCTGCCGGAGAACGTGCCGGTGCGCCAGTTGCGTGTCGGCAGGGCGCCGGCGGCGCTCACCGCGTCGAGGATGGCGGGCGTGCCCTCCTCCCACGTCCAGGCGTTGTCCGGCGTGAGGACGGCGTCGTGCTGGAGGCGCAGGATGTCGGCCGCGAAGGCGGCCGTGTCACCGACCGTGACGGCGCCGCGGCCGCGGACGACGACGGCCTTGAGGTTCTTGCTGCCCATGACCGCCCCGGCGCCGCCGCGGCCGGCCTTGTGGAACTGGTCGGTGGACAGGCAGGCGTAGGGTACGAGCCGTTCGCCGGCGGGGCCGGCCGACAGGACCTTGTGGCGCGGTCCGAAACGCTCGCGCACGAGCGCCTCGAGCGCCGAGGTCTCGAGGCCCCAGAAATCACCTGCCGCCGGCACGAACTGCACCGACTCGTCCTCGATGAGCACGAGCATGGGCTCGGAGGCGCGACCGGTGATCAGCACGACGTCGTAGCCGGCGAACTTGAGCTCGGGGGCGAAGGAGCCGCCCACGTACGAGTCGAGCAGCGTGCCGGTCGCCGGGCTCTTGCAGCCCACGGCGAGGCGCGAGCAGGTGGCGGCGGCGGTGCCGGCGAACGGCCCGGTCGCGAGGATCAGCGGGTTCTCCGGGGCGAGGGCCTCGGTACCCGCGGGCAGTTCGTCGTAGAGGTGGCGCAGCAACAGACCTTTGCCGCCCACGAACAGGCGCGCCCAGTCCTCGTCGAGGGGCTCGACGGTCGCCCGCAGGGCCGTGAGGTCGAGCCTGAGCACCTGGCCTGTGTAGAAGTGCACGAGTGCCTCCTCAGCTGCTGGGATCGGTGTGCGACGGGTGGTCTGGCGCGACCGGCCCGATCGTTGACCCGTCTGATAGGATGCCGACGAAGAGGCTAATCAACCGGTCAGTCAGTCGCATTGCATACCGGGGGACCGGTGGTGTCAAGCGACCCGGGCTCGGTCTTGCGGTCAGGTGTGGTCGCTCCCGGTCTCGGTCGGTAGGAGGCGAGGCAGCCATGAAGTCCGACCCGGGCGCATGTCCCGTGGAGCACGGAGAGCCGGGGGACGATCGCCCGAGGGCCAGCGCGGTCGCGTCTGCGGGAGGCGCCTTCGGCGACCCGCTGTCCGAGCTTCCCGAGACCGCGCAGAAGCTGCTGCTCGCCGCCAAGCGGATCATCGCCGCCGACGGCTTCAGCGAACTGACGCTCAATGCCGTGGCCGCCCAGGCGGGCGAGAACAAGGCGATGATCTCCTACTACTTCGGCAACAAGGCGGGCCTCGTCGCCGCCGTCCTGGACTCCGTGATCCACGATGAGTATGTCGTCTCGCGGGAGCGGATGAGGGACCTCGACCCGGAGCAGCGGCGCGAGCAGCTGGTCGCGGAACTCCGGCACATGAGCGGCGCCGCCGAGGAGTTCCTCGTCTTCTTCGAACTCCTGCCGCACGTGCTGCGGGACGAAGGGCTGCGGCGCCGGATCGCCGAGCTCTACAGGTGGTACTGGGACGCCAAGCTCGAGTGGCTCGGCGTCGGCGCAGAGGACGCAGCGGGCGCGGACGCCGAGATGCTGGGCCTGAGCCAGGTCCTCTCCGCGGTCATCGACGGTCTAGCGTTGCAGGCCGCGATCGACCCGGAGCTCGACCTGTCCGTGCCCTATCGGGTGTTCGGCAGGATGCTGGCCGGGGCGGTCGCGCTGCCGAACGGCACGGCCAGGGGAGCGACGCGGCAGCGGTCGGTCGAGCAGGGGAGGCGCCGCGGCCGCCAAGCCCCGTGGGCCGACGTCTCGAGCTGAACGCAGGCATGAGCCGGCCTGACTCCCGTCCGTGCCGCCCGGTGGCGGGCTACCCGAGGCAGTAGTCGTCGAGCTGGCGTCGTGTCACCGGGTCGAGATCGTCCGGGGGCGTGTACGCCTGCAGGAGCTCGTCGACCCGCGCCGCCGCCGCCTCCGCGAGGTCGCGGCCCCCGAGGCTGAGCCAGGTCTGGAAGGGGGCACGGTTCATGAGCGTGCCGCGCAGCGCGTCGCGCGCGTGACGCCGCGTGTGCGGCTGACCCAGGGCGGAGCCGCCCGGCCCGACGGCGGCGGTCACGTCGAGCGCCAGCGACTCGTCGTCCACGACGATGCCTGCGCGAGCGACGCGCAGCGCGCCGATGACCTCGTCGTCGATGGTGAACTTCACCGGCGAGTAGCAGTTGAACGACGACAGGATGCCGGCGGCGTGCAGCACGAAGTCGACGTCGAGGTCGAGCACGGTCTTGAGCCCCAGGGCCGACTCGATCCCCGCCTGGGCGTCGGGCACGTGGGCGTCGGTGACCGAACCCCCCGCCCTCACCGGCAGGCCCAGCGAGTGGCCGAGCTGCACCGTCGCTCCCATCATCGCCCAGTACTCGGGGGCGCCCATCATGAGCGCGCCGGTCTGCATCGAGGAGACCGAGGAGGTCCCTCCGTAGAGGAAGGGGCAGCCGG
>JAZBOM010000343.1:0-3346 GCA_036351205.1 Thermoleophilia bacterium
CGGCGTCGGACGACTCCTGCACGTTGCCGGCCATGGCCTGCGCCGCGGAGATGCGGCGCAGGGCCGCCTGGGCGGCGAAGAGCTCGGACCCGTCGATCAGCACCGTGGCCGGCTCGCCGGCCGCCGCCGGGGTCACGAAGGCGACGACCGCCTCGCCGCGGCGAAGTGCCTCCTCCGCGGCGGCCTGGTCGTCGCCCGGCCGCACGGCGACGACCTCGAACTGCTCCGGCAGGCGCGGCTCGACCAGCTCCGCCGCGCCGCCCACGACCCCGGTGGGGATCTCCTTGACGTCGAAGCTGGCCGCGTAGCCGAAGACGACGAGGAAGAGGAACGGGAGGAGGAACAGCATGGCCACCGTGCGCCGGTCTCGCCGCAGCTGCCGGAACTCCTTGACGACGATCGCCCACATACGCACCTCCCGGTGACGGGCGCTCCGCCGGAGACCACGGGCGCCGATAAACTCAACGCTCGTTGAACTCTACAGGCGTTGAATTCTGCGGTCAAGCGCCGCCACGAGGAGCCGCGAGCCGGTCGTGTCGCGAGACGCTGCAGACCGGTGCTCAGGCGCGACCGCTCGTCGTGTGAGCGGGTCCGGGGCGGTGAGGCGGAGGCCCCGCAAGTTGTCGCGTCGTTGAGCCTCTGATAGGTTTTACAGCCTGTGCGAGGGGGGCGTCAGCGGCCTCCCTCGAGGAGGGGGTGTGAGCGAGCTGAACGCGACACCTGTGCGCGGCCGCCTGCTGCGCTGTGTTCTCGTCGCCCTGATCGCCGTCGTCGGCGCCGTCGCCGTCCCCGCGGCGCACTCCGTCACCCTCCAGAGCGAGCGTCAGAAGGCGCGCGCCCTCGCGGCGGAGGTCGCCGAGCTCGACGCGCGCATCGACGCCGCGGTCGCGCGCTACTCCAAGGCCACTCGGGCGCTCGAGACCGTGCGCGCCTCGATCGCCGACAACCGCCGTGCCGCCCGCGAGGCGCGCCGTCAGGTCGACCTGGCACGGGAGCTGCTCGCCGAGCACGCCCGCACGATCTACAAGCAGTCGACGCCGACCACGGTCGACGTGCTGTTCGGCGTCGCCAGCTTCGGCGACCTCGTGAGCCAGCTCGAGCTGCTCCAGCGGTTGGGCGCCGGCGAGGCCGACTACGTGCGTACCCTGCGCGAGGGCGAGCGTGAGCTGGAGGAGCGCTCGCTCTCTCTCTCCGCCGACGAGGAGACGGCCGAGCGGCTGGTCGCCGAGCGCGGCGCCGACCTCGAGCGGCTCCGCTCGTTGTTCGACGACCGCCGCGAGCTGCTGGCGAGTGCCGAGGAGAACATCAGGGAGCTCGCCGCCGAGGCCAAGCCGGCGACGCCACGGCCCTCCGTCACCGAGACCGCCGACGTCGACACCGGCGCCGGCGACGGCGACGGCGAGTGGTGGCCGATCATCAAGCGCGCGGCGGCGGCCAACGGGGTGAGCGCCGACGGCATGTACCGGCTGATGATGGCCGAGTCGGGGGGCTCGGCGACGATCGTCGGAGCGGGTGGGTACCACGGCCTGTACCAGTACTCGCTGACCACCTGGCGAGGCTCCTGGAACCCGTACCGGTCGGCGAGCATCTACAACGGCGAGGCGCAGATCAAGGCCTCCGCACTGGCGATCTCGCGAGGCTGGGGCCCCTCCTTCTGGCCGACGACCTTCGACTGGGCCTTCCGCGACTGAGCTCCTGCCGGCCGCCGGCCGGCGGCTCCCCGGCGACGTAGAGACGGGAGTCGCCCGCGACGCCGCGTGCCACCCCGGGCGACGCCGCGTGCGACCCCGGGCGACCCTCGCGCGATGCCGCGTGCGACACCGCTGTTGCGTGAGATTCTGTGCGGGCTGTGCTTGACAGCCCGGCCTCCCGACCTATGATGTGTTCGACTTTGTGCGCTTTGCCGAATCCGATTGGAGGCCAGCCGGTCGTGCCGTCAGCGGACGTGCCCGAGCTCCACGAGATGATCCCGGCGCAGCGGCGCGCGCGCATCTCGGAGCTGCTGCAGGAGCGGCGGGCGGTGCGCGTCTCCTCTCTCAGCGAAGACCTCGGCGTCTCCGAGATGACGATCCGCCGCGACCTCGAGCGCCTCGAGGGCGAGGGCGTTCTCGTGCGCACGCACGGGGGGGCCGCGCTCAGGCGGCACATGGTCGAAGAGCCCCTGTACCTCGACAACGTGTCGGCCAACGCCGAGCAGAAGCGCCGCATCGCCGAGAGCGCCGCCGCCCTGATCCAGCCCGGCGAGACCGTGTTCCTGAGCTCGGGCACGACGGCGGCGCAGGTCCTGCGCCACGTCGACCCCGAACTCGAGGCGCGCGTGGTCACCCACAACGTCGGCGCGCTCGCCGAGGCTCAGGGACTGCGCCTCGAGCTCATCTTCGTCGGCGGCCGCTATCGGCCACGCTCCAATGCGGTCGACGGCCCTCTCGGGGTCGAGGAGGTCGGCCGCTTCCACGCCAGCCGCATGCTGCTCGGGGCCGACGGGCTCGATCTCGAAGAGGGCCTCACGACCCCGACCGTGGGCATGGCGGCCATCGAGCGTGCCATGATCGCCCAGACGCGGGGCGAGGTCGTCGTGCTCGCCGATCGCAGTAAGATCGGTGTGGTCGCCGACGTCGTCATCTGCGGGTTCGACCAGGTCGACGCCGTCATGTTCGACGACGGCGTCGACGAAGCCGTGCGCGACGAGCTGACGTCGAGAGGCGTCCGCTGTATCGTCGTGTGAGCGGCCCGCGCCTCCGGGGGAGGCAGGCCCGCCTGGGGAGGGTACCGTGGACGTGAGCGAGGCCAACCGCCTGTTCGAGGTCGCCGAGCGCCTGGCGACCGAAGCCGCCGCCCTGCGCGAGGCGCTCGAGGCGGAGTTCCTCAGCGCCCAGGTCACCGAGGTGGTGGCGGGCGAGTACGACCTCGGCGAGGTCGACGGTGTCGAGCCGATCCTCGGCGGGTTCGAGAACCTGAGCTTCGGCGTCCGTGTGCGCCGCGACGCCGGCGAGCACCGCTACTTCGTGCGCAAGTACAAGCTCGGGACGGTCGAGCGCGAGATCCGCTACGAGCACGCGCTCGTGGGCCACATCAGGTCGAAGGGCTTCGACCTCGCCGCCGAGGTGCTCGCGACGCGCCGCGGCGACACGCTGGTGACCCGCGAGGAGCTGCGCGACGGGGAGCGGGTGGCGCGCCACTTCGCCGTGTACGAGTTGCTCACCGGCGAAGACAAGTACAGCTGGGTCGAGAACCGCTGCACCGACGCCGAGTTCGCCGAGGGCGCCCGCGTCCTCGCCCGGTTCCACTACGCGGCGCACGACTTCGACCCCGGCGACCTCGTGCGCGAGCAGCCGCCCATCATGGA
>JAZBOM010000344.1:0-2579 GCA_036351205.1 Thermoleophilia bacterium
ACCTCGCGCTCGACGAGGGGGAAGACCTCGCGCGCGAACCAGGCGGCGGCGTCGACGTTGGTGTAGGTCGCCATGACGCCGCACATGACGATGGCGCCGGGCTCACGACGCGCGCCGGCGACACGCTCGGCCGCGGGCAGATCCTGTCCGTGGGGCTGGACGACGGCGTTGTCGACCGGCGCCGTCTTCGCGATCTCGTCGAGGTCGCGACGCCCGACGAGGAAGACGCGGTCGAAGTCGCGGCAGACGGCCGCCTCGTACGGCCGCACCTTCGCCGCTTCGAGGCGGTAGAAGAGGCGTCGTGCCGGATCGCCCACGTTGTCGACCATCCGCCGCAGGTTGAGCGCCTGGGAGATCTGCAGGCCGAGGACCTTCGGCAGCGGCAGACGGCGGGCGTACTCCGCCATGCGGAACAGGTGCACGTAGGCGAGGTCGTAGCGCTCGCGCGCGACGCGCTCCTCGATGAGGCGCGCCATCGCCGCCGAGCGGTAGTAGGCGACCTGCATCGGCACGGCGGACGGCAGCGAGCGCGCCGTGCCGACGTACGAGCGCCGGCGTGGCAGCGTCACCGTCGCGATGGCGCGGCAGACCGAGCCGAGCTCGGCGCGCAGCGCGCGTCCCTCGTCCTCGCTCTCGACGAAGCAGGCGAGGTCCGCCTCGACGCCGTGCCCGGCGAGGAAGCGCAAGAGGCGCTCGACCGTCATCTGGTCGGCGCGGGTCGGCGGCCAGGGCGGGCGCGAGGAGAGGACGAGAAGCTTCACTGCGGAGTCGCGTCTACTCGAAGCGGACGACGACCCTGCCCTGCGCCCGCCACTCGTCGTCATGGCGGTAGGCCGCGATGCCGTGACCGATCACCACGACCTCGGCGCCCTCGAGCGCCTCGTCGAGCTCGTCGCACAGGAGGCGCGAGATGTGCGGCAGCCGCTCTTCGACGAAGGCACGGTTGCTGCCGTGCAGCGCCGCGAGCCGCACGGCGGGATCGTGGATCCGCAACTCGAACCCCTTGCCCAGCAGACGCTCGGCCAGCTCGAGCAGCGGACTCTCGCGCAGGTCGTCGGTGCCCGCCTTGAAGGCGAGGCCGAGGAGGGCGACGCGACGCTTGCCGGTCGCCACGACGGCCTCGAGACCGCGGAGGATCTCGAGCTCGTTGCTCGGCAGGACGGCGTCGAGCACGGGGATGCGTACGTTCGCTTCGCGGGCCACCGAGGTGAGCGCCCGCAGGTCCTTCGGCAGGCAGCTCCCGCCGAAGGCGAAGCCGGGACGCAGATAGACCGGCGAGGCGTTCAGCTTGCGGTCCGCGGCGACGATCTCCATCACTCGTGCCGGGTCGGCGCCGCGCGCCGCCCACACCCGCGCCGCTTCGTTGGTGAAGGTGATCTTGAGGGCGTGGAAGGCGTTGTCGGTGTACTTGACCGCCTCGGCGACCTCGAGCGGGACCACGAAGCGGTCGCCCTCGACCCGCTCGTACAGGGCCAGCAGGCGTGCGCCGGTGCCCGGGCGGCGCTCGCCCACCAGGACGCGGCTCGGGGCGTCGTAGTCCGCGAGCGACGTGCCTTCGCGCAGGAACTCGGGGTTCACGGCCACGTCCCAGCCGTCACCGACCGGCCGGCCGGCCGCTTGCTCGACGGCGGGGATCACGTGCTCGCGGGTGCTGCCCGGCAGCACCGTGCTGCGCACCACGACGAGGTGCCCGTCGGCCGCGAGCGCAAGCGCCGCGCCGATCTGCCCGGCCACCTGGCGCACGTATCGCAGGTCGAGTGAGCCATCGCGCCGTGACGGAGTGCCGACGCACACCAGCGAGACGTCGGCACCGACGAGGCCCTCGGCCACATCGTCGGTGGCGCGCAGCCTGCCCTCGCGGACGACGCGCTCGGTGAGCTCGTCCAGTCCGGGCTCGAGGACCGGGGGGCGCCCGGAACGGATCGCCGCGATCTTCAGCGCCGCAGGGTCGACGCCGACCACCTCGTGGCCGTCGCGAGCCAGCGCCACGGCCGTGACGGTACCGACGTAGCCGAGACCGAAGACCGCGACCTTCACGTCGTCCCCCCCGCGACCTCGTCGACCCTCGACTCGAGAGCGCGGGGAGACCCGCGGCCACTGGTCCTGCGTTCGCGCTGAGCGGGCGACCCTGCCCTGCGCCGGCCGTCGCCATCGACGTGTCGCATGCCGTTCCCCTTCTGCTGGTGACGCGGTGTGGTGTGCCGGCCGCCTCACGGGCGCCCCCGAGGCGCGGACGTTCGATCGACGGGGGTCGCTGGCGGCGGAGCATGAGGATGATACCAGACCGTACCTCGACCGCCGGACCGGCGGTCGCGAGATGCGTCGGCGTGCGCGGGCGGGATCGCGCCTTTGCGCGGCGCCACCGCCATCGGGTGCCTTGCGGTGCTCCAGCGGGTACGAAGCGAGCACGGCAGACGATGAACGGACGACTCGACATCCTCGCCCTCGACGAGCGCGGCCGCGACTGGGACGTCGCGCTGGCGCAGCTCTCCCCGCGCCAGCGCGACGTGTTCTGGCTCAGCAGCTGGCCGCTGCTCTGGCAGCGCCGTGGCGAGGGTCGCGCCCTCGGCGCCCTCTAC
>JAZBOM010000345.1:0-2744 GCA_036351205.1 Thermoleophilia bacterium
CCGGGGGATCCCGCCGCCGTGGTCGCCGTGGCCGTGACTGAGGACGAAGGCGCCGGCCTCCTCGAGAGGGATGCCGAGCTGCAGGGCGTTACGCCGGAAGGCGTCGTTCGCGCCGCTGTCCAGCAGCACGCTCGTGCGTGGGGTCTCGGCCCAGACGGCAAGACCCCACTGGGCCCGGAGCCCCGGGCCGCCCCGCTCGTTGTCGATCAGAACGGTGACTCTCACGAGGCCGCTCCGTGGCCGGGCCCGGTCGGCGGCCTTCGCGCCGCGGCGCACCTCGGCGCCGCGACCGCCCCGGCCCTCGCCCGCGCGCGCTGAGGCGGCGCCCGCGTTCGTACGGCCCGTCTCGTCGTCGGACATATCCTCCCCCTTTCGCCGGTGGCGACTCTGCACGGCGACCCCACAGAGACCCCGCGGCGGCCGGACCCGGACCCCCGCTGGGAGCACCGGCGAGCGACTCGCCGACCCACACGCCAATGGTCCACCATCGGCGAGCGTGCTCCAACCCGCACGGACGGCCGTGAAGGACGACCGGTGAAGCCGGCCGGGACACACGCGGGTAGTAGACTGGACGCCGGCATCGGGCAGACCCTGGAGACCGACCGCAGTGAAGCGACCGGGCACGACCACGGCGCCGGCGAGCCTCGATCACGCGGCCGCGAGCCGCGCGGTCGCGCGCGTCGCGCTCGGCGGCGTCATCGTCAACATCGCCTTGACGGTCCTTACCGTGACCATGGCGGTGCTCTCGAGCAGCTTCACCCTGACGGCGATGGCGGTCGACTGCGCCGTCGACGTCGTGGCGGCGCTGGTGCTCTGGCTCGGCGTGCGCCTCGCGGATCGTTCCACGCCCAGGTTCCCGTTCGGCCTGTACAAGATCGAGAATCTCATCCAGGTCGGCATCGCCGTCCTCATCTTCATCGCCTCCTACGAGATCGCCGTGCAGGCGTTCGGCACGCGGCAGGAGAGCGCCGAGATCGACGCCTGGGTCATCGGCGGCGTCGTCGTCACCATCGTCGCGACCTGGGTCTACGGGTGGTTCGCGGCCTCGCGCGGCAAGCGCCTCTCCTCGCCGGCGCTCGTCGCCGACGGCAAGCACCGCCAGACGGACGTGCTCTCCACGAGCGTCGCCCTGGTCGCCGTCGTCTCGACCTACGTGGGGTTCGACGTCGACCGCATCGCCGCCGTGGCGATCCTGGCCTTCGCCGCCTACGCGGGCTGGGGGCTCCTGGTCGACGGCATGAAGGTGCTCCTCGACGCGTCCGTGGACGCGCCGACGCTCTCCCGCATCGAGGGCATCCTCACCTCCGAGGCGCTCGTCCAGCAGGTCGACGGTCTGGCCGTGCGCAGCGCAGGACGGTACCTCTTCCTCGAGGCCACCCTGCGCGTGCGCACCGACGACCTCGCGGAGGCGCACGCGGCCAGCGAGCGCCTCGAGGCGGACGTGCGGGAGGCGCTGCCGTCGATCGAGCGCGTCAACTTCCACGTCGAGCCGCGGCGCCGCGACACGCTGCGCATCGCAGCGCCTCTCGCCTCGCCCGAGGGTGAGCTCGCCGACGGCTTCGGCGAGGCCCCGTACTTCGGCCTCGCCGACGTACGGACGTCCGACCGGCGCGTCCTCCGCCGTGAGACCCTCCCCAATCCGCACCTGACGGCCGACAAGCAGAAGGGCATCCTCGTCGCCGAATGGCTTGTCGAGCAGAGCATCGACGTGCTCGTGACACGGGAGTCCGTCAAGAAGGGCCCGGGGTACGTGCTGCGCCAAGCCGGCGTGGACGTTCGCGAGACGCGGCAACCCCGCTTCACCGACGAGGTCGCCGCGCGCGCGGAGGAACGCTCGTGACGGCAGGAGACGGTGAGCCGGGTGGCGGCGGCGGCGCGGTACGGCCGGCGCAGCACAGGCACCACCGGTGACCGGCCGTACGGTACGGAGTAGACTCCAAGGCGCCGCCTGAGGCCTACGGGCGGTGCGCAGCACCTGTGGGGCAGGGGCGGAGGCCGTCGATGAGCTCACCATGGAGCGATGACCGGGGCCGGCACCCTCGCGGGTCCGCGTGGCCGGCCCACCCCCGGCCGTGGTCTGCGGTCGCGTGCGTGGGAGCCGTGAGGGTCCCCGCACGCCGCCGAGGAATGCGGCTGTGAAGGTCGCGGTCTTCGGCCTCGGGTACGTCGGCACGGTCACCGCCGTCGCCCTGGCCCGCGACGGACACGAGGTCGTGGGGGTCGACCCGGCGATAGCGAAGGTCGAGGCGATCCGTGCCGGCCGGCCGCCGGTGACCGAACCCGGCCTCGACCGGCTCACGCAGAGCGTGGTGCACGACGGCCGGCTGCGCGCCACCGGCGAGGCGGCCGAGGCGCTCGCCGGCGCCGAGCTCTCGCTGGTATGCGTCGGTACGCCGTCGCTCGAAGACGGCTCGCTCGACCTCGGCGCCGTGCGCCAGGTGGCCGCCGAGATAGGCGCGCTCCTCCCCGTGGCGGCCGCGGCACACCTGGTCGTCGTCCGCAGCACGGTGCTGCCGGGCAGCACACGGGGACAGGTGATCCCCGCCGTCGAGCAGGCCTCGGGTCGGCGCGTCGGCGAGGGCTGGGACGTGGCCGTGAACCCCGAGTTCCTGCGCGAGGGCTCGTCGCTCGCGGACTACGACGCGCCGAGCCGCATCCTCGTCGGCGAGCGACGGCCCGGGGGCGGCGCTCGCGTCCTCACCCTCTACGAGCGTGTCGTCGGCGAACGCGTGGTCGTCCCGCTC
>JAZBOM010000346.1:0-2080 GCA_036351205.1 Thermoleophilia bacterium
CTTCACCGCAGCCGCCGCGATCGCGGCCGGCACGTACTCAGGTGGCTGGCGCATCATCCACACGCTCGGCTCGCGCGTCATACGGCTGACGCCGCTCCACGGCTTCGCCGCCGAGACCACCGCCGGTCTCGTGATCCAGGTCGCCTCCAGCATCGGGGCGCCGATCTCGACCACGCAGACGATCACCGCCGCCATCATGGGCGTCGGCTCGGTGCAGCGTAAGAACGCCGTGCGCTGGGGCGTCGCCCGCAACATCCTCACCGCCTGGGTGCTCACCCTCCCCGCGTCCGCGGGCGTGGCGGCGGGCGTCTACCTGCTGCTCACGACCTTGACGTGAACCCGGCGCCACCGGCGGGCCGCGAACCCGCCGGCCGGCCGCGCCGACCGGTGGCGAGCCCGCGTGCGGGACGGCCGCGAGGACCCTCGTCGGGTGCCGTCGCGCACCACAGGGCGCACGGCGCAACGCGGCCCGATGGTGTCCGGCCGGCAGGATGGGTCTAGAATGACTCGCTGGACACCCTAGGAGGACGATGAAGATCCGTCTGATCGAGCCCGCCGCGCCGGGCATGCACGTATGGTCCAAGGTACTCCTGCCCCGGCTCGGCCTGCCGATGATCGGGGCGGCGCTCAACGAGCGCGGCCACGACGCCCGCGTCTACTGTCAGCAGATGGCCCCCATCGACTGGGAGGACGTCGAGAGCGCCGACCTCGTCGGCATCTCGACGACGACGTCGACCGCGACCGCCGGGTACGGCTTCGCCGACCGGCTGCGCGCCGCCGGCATCCCCGTGATCATCGGCGGCTCGCACGTCACCTTCATGGCCGACGAAGGTCTGGAACACGCCGACTACGTGGCCCGCGGCGAGGGCGGCGAGGCCCTCATGCTCGAGCTCATCGAGCTCCTCCGCGGCGAGCGCACGCCCGACACCATCGACGGGCTCTCGTACGTCGGCCCCGACGGCCCGGTGCACAATCCGTTGCGCGAGCGCCTCGCCGACCTCGACCAGCTTCCCTTCCCCGACCTCGATCTGATCGCCGGGCACGAGCGCCTCCAGACCACGCCGATCATGACCAGCTGGGGCTGCCCCTTCGCCTGCAACTTCTGCTCGGTCACGGCGATGTTCGGCCGTCGCTACCGCATCCGCAGCGCCGAGAGCGTCATCGCCGAGATCGAGGCCAAGCGGCCGCAGCGCATCTTCTTCTACGACGACAACTTCGCCGCCGACCGCAAACGGCTCAAGCGTCTGCTCGAGATGATGATCGAGCGCGAGCTCGTGATCCCGTGGACGGCGCAGGTCCGCACCGACGTGGCCCGCGACCCGGAGCTCCTCGACCTCATGCGCCGCAGCGGCTGCCACATCGTCTACCTCGGTCTCGAGTCGGTCGACCAGGCGACCCTCGACGCCTTCGAGAAGTCCCAGACCGTCGCCGAGATCGTCGAGTCGATCGACACGCTGCACGCCTACGACATCCGCTCGCACGGCATGTTCGTGCTCGGCGCCGACCCCGACACGACGCAGACCGTGCGCGACACCGTGAGCTTCTGCCTCGAGCACCACATCGACACGGTGATGCTCAACATCCTCACGCCGCTGCCGGGCACGCAGCAGTTCGCTCAACTCGAGGAGCAGGGCCGCATCTTCGACCACCAGTGGGAGCACTACGACGCCCACCACGTGGTCTTCCAGCCGGCGGGCATGACCCCGTTCGAGCTGCAGAAGGAGGTCGTGCGCGGGTACGCGCGCTTCTACTCCGTGCGCAACTGGCTGCGCGCCCTGGTCAAGCTCGAGGGCGCCAAGCAGCTGCTCTTCCGCGGCTGGGGCATCATGATCGTGCGCGCCTGGCGCAAGGACCGGGGCAACCGCGACTTCATGAAGGCGCTCAAGCGGCTCAAGATACCGCGCTGGGTGCCGGGCACGACGCGCGACGCCGCCGCCCGGTAGGTCGCAGGCTGCCGCGCGCCGCCGTCCGGTGGCTCGCGGCGAGACACCTGCTGCCGCGAGGATGCCGTCTCAGGGATACGCGGGCGTGGTCACGACTGCGTCACGGCGTCCGAGCTTGGCCCGCCGGTCTCCGCGGC
>JAZBOM010000347.1:0-2639 GCA_036351205.1 Thermoleophilia bacterium
AGGGTCTGGGAAGGCAGCAGGGGCGCGAAGCTCGACCGGGAGTCAGAAAACCTGCTCAGCCGCCAGCGAAGCTGCTTCCCCCACGTGGATGGGTGCCAGCACGACGCGGGCAGACACCGACCCCGGCAGGAGGAGGCCGGGGTCACGTGCATGTCGGAGCCGCTTCGCCGGAGGGGGAACGCCCGCCGCCGGAGAGGAGCCCCACGTGCAACGCCGTTCCGCCCTGCCGCTCACCCTGTTCACCCTGCTGCTCGCGCTGCTCGCACTCCCGCTCGTGTCGGCGGCCTGTTCCGACGAGGATGCCGACGTCGAGGACCAGGCTGCGACCACGGCGCCGGCCCCGACCACGGCTCCGGCGCCGACCGCGACCCAGATCCGGCTGGTGATCAGCCGTGACTACGGCGCCACCGCGCTGAAGGACGTGCTGGTCGAGATCGGTGAGCGCACCGACGTCATGCGCGCCCTCACTGAGAACGCCGAGGTCGAGAGCACGGACGGCTTCGTGAGCGCCGTCGACGGGCTGGAGTCCACCGACACCGCCGCCTGGTTCTACTCGGTCGACGGCGTGCTCGCCGACATCGGCGCCGCCGAGTACACGCTCGACGGCGGCGAGACGGTGTGGTGGGACCTGCACCGCTGGGACGGCGCCATGTTCGCCGGTACCGCGGTGCACGCGTTTCCCGCGCCCTGGGCGGGCCGGTCTCTGCCCGTCACGAGTGACACGGATGTCGTCGGTCTGGCCGAATGGGCGGAGGCCGGCGGTCTCGAGCTCGGCGCCCGTCAGGGTCTCGCTGCGGGACCCCCCGACGACGGGCTCGTGGTCTGCACCGCCGCGGAGGCATGGGCGACGTCGTGGCTCGTCGATCTCCTCGCGGCCGAGGCGGCCGCCTCGCCCGTCGCCGTCGACGACGGCGTGCTCTCCGCGCTCGACATGTACGGCGTGCCTGCGGCCACCGGGAGGGCCGCGGTCGTGGCGTTGCCCAACGCAGCCGACCCCGAGCGGCCGCTCCTGCTCGTGCTGCTCGCTGACGCCGGCGCGGCCGCGGAAGCGCTCGAGCTGGTCACGCCGGCGGCGCTCGGCGGACGTCACGCCGTGGCCGTCGTGGACGGCGGCGTCGTGGCGCTGCCCCTTCAGGCTGCACCCTGACGGGGAGGCCGGGCGGGGGCGAGGGCCGGCTCTGCCGGACCGGGCCCCCGCATCCGCCCGGATTGTCCACACCGGCGGAGGCCGCTAAGCTGGGACGAGTCGGCCGGCCCCGTGCCCGGCTCGCGCGCGGCGCCTGCCGGGGCGCCGAGCGGTCCGGACAGACGCCGCACCAAGCCCCGCGGAGGAGCGCCAGTGGACGGCATCATCGACCTCGTGATCCTCGCCCTGCAGGTCTACATGTGGGTCATCATCGCGCGCGCCCTGCTGTCGTGGTTCCCGCAGCGCTACGGCACACCGCTCTACAGGGTGAACCGCGTGCTCGTCGCGGCGACGGAGCCCTACGTCGGGCTCTTCCGCCGCTACCTGCCCCTGGGGCGCGTCGGCTCCATCGGTCTCGATCTCAGCCCATTGGTGGCGCTGTTCGTGCTCCTCATCGCGATCCGCCTCCTCCTCCGCCTCTAGGCCGTGGGCGTCGACCGCCCGCGGCAGCTGCTCGAGCGGACCTTCCGCTCGCTGCACATCCGCAACTACCGCCTGTACTTCATCGCCCAGACGGTGTCGATGAGCGGTACCTGGCTGCAGTCGGTCGCGCTCTCGTGGCTCGTTCTCGAGCTCACCGACAGCGCCGTGGCGCTGGGCTCGATCGTGGCGGTGCTCTTCGGTCCCATCCTGGTGCTCGGTCCGTGGGCGGGCGTGCTCGCCGACCGGGTCGACAAGCGCCGGCTGCTGATCGTGACGCAGACCTCGGCCGGCGTGTTCGCGCTGGCCCTCGGCGTCGTCACCGCGGCCGGCGTGGTGCAACTCTGGATGGTCGGCGGGCTGGCGCTGCTCACCGGCATCGCGCTCGCCCTCGACATGCCGGCCCGGCAGAGCTTCGTCATCGAGATGGTGGGGCCCGACGACGTCGCCAACGCGGTCGGGTTGAACGCGGTCATCGTCAACGCCTCGCGGATCGTCGGCCCAGCCGTCGCCGGCGTCCTCCTCGTCTACGTCGGCATCGCCGCCTGCTTCTTCGTCAACGCGGCCTCGTTCATCGTCGTGATCGGCGGGCTGCTGCTGATGCGGGTCGAGGAGCTGCGGCGGGCGCCGATCGTGTCGCGGCGGCCCGGGCAGCTGCGCGCCGGGCTGCGACACGCCTGGGGGGTGGTCAATCTGCGCGTGCCGCTCCTCATGATGGCCGTGGTCAGCACGCTGGGCTACAACTTCTCCGTGCTGCTCCCGCTGCTGGCCGTACGCGCCTACGGGCGGGGCGCCGGGAGCTACAGCTCGCTCTCGGTGGCGATGGGCGTGGGCGCCCTCGCGGGCGCCCTCCTCGCCGCTTGGCGGGCGCGCCCGTCCCGGCGCCTGCTCGTGGTCTCGACGCTCGCCTTCGGGGTCTTCAGTGTCGCGGTGGCCGCCGCGCCCGGCTTCACCTCCGGGCTCCTGCTCCTGCTGCCCATGGGAGCCGCCGCGGTCCTCTTCGTCTCGACCACCAACGCGATGCTCCAGCTGA
>JAZBOM010000348.1:0-2034 GCA_036351205.1 Thermoleophilia bacterium
CATCGCTGGGAGCCTGACGAGAGAGGAGTTGCTCGCGGCGGCGAACTCACTGCGCGTGTTCGAGGAGTGACGCGAGCATGCGGAGGCGAAGGCGAAGCGGGCGGCAGCGAAGCGAATGGCCGCGCCGCGCACCCCGCCGCCCGCACGCGTTCAGCCCAGCAGCCCCTCGATGATCAGGTCGGTCGCCTTCTCCTCGTCGAGTCCGCGGCTCATCAGCGTCTGCAGCTGCTTCGAGTCGACGCTGCCGATCGCCGCCTCGTGGGTGATGTGCGCCTTGGGGTGGTTGACCTCGACCACGGGCACCGCCTTGGCGACCGCCGCACCCTGCACGATCTCCTTGCAGTCGACGTGCCCACGGGCGCCGGCCGCGTTGGCGGCCAGCGAGTTGTAGACGTCGGCGACCGCCTCGTCCTTGACGGCGATGTGGCTCTGGAGGACGGCGGTCGCCTCCTCGCCGTTGAGGCGGGCGGTCTCGCGGATCGTGATGCGGTCGTGCCCCCGGCCCCAGATGCGGGCGATCATGTCGAGCAGGCTGTGGGCCCCGCAGTCGACGTCGTAGTCGAAGTCGATCACCCCGGCCTGCCCCTTGATGAGCTCGAACTCGGTCTTGAAGCGCGCGCCCTCGCCGACCTCGACCTTCGTCTTGGGCACCACGAGCACGCCGCCCCCGGCGCCGTGCAGGTGCCGCTCGAAGTACTCATAGGTGGCGCCCGCCGCGATGCGCACCACGGCGTCCATCTTGTGGGTGATGTCGATGGCGTTGGGGAAGGTGCAGTGCGCCTGGACCGAGGCGAACGAGTCCTCCTCGGCCTCGACGTTCATGACGATGCGCTGCAGCCCGGTCTCGGGCAGCATCCCGAAGCACAGGTGCACGGGCTTCGCGAGGCGAGCGCCTTTCTTGACCCGGATGTGCGCCTCGATGCCGTCCTCGAGCGAGTCGACGTCGACCTCGAGACCGGGGACGAGATGCGACCCGACGACCTCGTTGCCGTGCACCTCGAGGTGGGCGATGTCGTCGCCCTTCACGTGGCCGCCGAAGTCGCCGAGGCTGGCGAGCAGCTCGCGGGCGGTCTCCACCTGCTGCGACGTGGGGGTCATACCTCGACCTCCGCGAGCTCGTCGAGATCGGGCACGTTCTCGTGGTCGCAGGGCACGCAGTGGCTGGCGAAGTAGCCCTCGATGCGCCCGACGCCGCCCTTCTCGAGGATGCTCCCGCAGCACATCAGGAAGGCGTGCTCGGCGTGCTTCAGCACCTCCTGGCTGTGGGTGATCATGATCACCGTGGCGCCGCGCTCCTTGAAGTCGGAGAGCGCGTCGAAGATGCGGTTGAGGGCCTCGACGTCGATGCCCGAGTCGGGCTCGTCCATGAGCACGAGACGGGGCTCCATGGCGAGGATCGAGGCGAGCTCGATGCGCTTGCGCTCGCCCCCGGAGAGCGTGCGATCGACGGCGCGGGACATGTACTTCTCGGGGTCGAGCCCGACCCTTTCGAGCACGCGCCGTACGGTGTCGAGGCTCCTGTCCTTGGCGCCGGCGGCGATGAAGCGGTCGACGCGCAGGCCCTCGAAGCGCGCCGGCTCCTGCCAGGCGAGGGTCATGCCGCGGCGGGCGCGCTCGTCGACGGGGACCCCGACGAGGGACTCCCCGTCGAGGAGGATATCGCCGGTGTGGTGGGTGTAGCCGGGGAGGCCCATGAGCGTGCTCGCCAGGGTCGACTTGCCGGCTCCGTTCGGGGCGATCAGGGCGTGGATGTGCCCCTCCCAGAACTCGACGGTGAGGTTGTTGAGGACATCCTTACCGCCCAGGTTGAGGCTGACGTCCTTCAGTTCGAGCAGGCTCATCGGTCCCTCGCTCCCCTCGCTCGGTCGCTCCTGCCCCAACTGTAGCGCGGATGCCGCGGGTCGTGCACGCCCGTGCGGGCGCGCGGCGCCGGACGGGAGGGGCACGGGACGCGGCCGCGTGACGGGGGACCTTCGATGGGCAACGGGCGCACGAGCCGGGACGCGCGACGGGCGCCGCGCGCGAGGCGCGCGG
>JAZBOM010000349.1:0-5072 GCA_036351205.1 Thermoleophilia bacterium
GATGCGGCTGCGTCGCGTGCCGCTCGTGGTCGCCCGCGGCCGGTGCCGTCAGTCCGGCCATCCTCGCGCAGTCGTCGTGTCGCCGGCCCGCGGGCGACGGCCGTCGCACCGGAGAGACGAGGAGGAGCAGTCACATGGCCGAGTCGCCCGACCTGCGCCGCCAGCCGCTCGCCCCGCTGCGTCCCTTTGCGCTGCCGAGGCTGCACGACGACGCCGCGCTGGACGGCTACCTCGAGGCCGCGCTCGGGATCCTCGAGCGCACCGGCGTGAGGGTGCTCTCGGAGCGGGCGCTGGCCGTGTTCGCAGAGCACGGCGCGACGGCGGAGCTCCACACCGGCGTCGTTCGCCTGCCGGCAGACCTGGTGCGCGGCGCGCTCGCGAGCGCGCCGCGCACGTTCGTCCTCGGCTCGCGCGACGGCTCCTGCGACCTCGATCTCGCGTCCGGCGACACCTTCATGACCACCGACGGCTCTGACGTGGAGGTGATCGACTGGCGCAGCGGCGAGCGCCGCGCCACGACCAAGGCCGACCTCGCCGACGCGACGAGGGTGCAGGACTACCTCGGCTCGATCGGCTTCTGGTGGCCGACCGTCGCCGCCGGCGACTGCGGGCGGACGGCACAGCTGCACGAGCTCGAGGTGGCGTGGAACGGCACCGTCAAGCACGCCCAGGGCATGGTGCAGGGCCAGCGCGAGGCGCGCGTCGCCGTGGAGATGGCGAGGGTGGTCGCCGGTGGGGAAGGGGAGCTGCGGCGACGGCCGCCGCTGTCGGACCTCATCAGCGTGGTCTCGCCGCTCACCATCGACCGCGACGGCGCCGACGCCGCGCTCGTGTTCGCGGAGGCCGGCGTGCCGGTCGCCGTCGTGAGCTGGCCCGCCTGCGGCACGACGGCGCCCGCCACGGCGGCCGGGGCGACCGCCCAGGGGCTGGCCGAGGTCGCGGCGATGGCGACCCTGCTGCAGCTGGCGCATCCCGGGGCGCCCGTCATCGGCTACCTGCTCGTGGTGACGACCGACCCCCGCACCGGCGCCATCGTCACCTGCCCGTTCGGCGACCGCGACCCGACGCTCGTCGTCGATCTCGTGCACCGGCTCGGCCTGCCGTGCCTCGCCGCCTTCGCGGGGACGGACGACGAGCGGACGGGCACGTGGCGGGCGGCGGCGGAGTCGAGTCACTCGCTCATGACGGCAGCCTGGAGCGGCGCCGAGCTGACCGTGGGCCTGGGTGGCACGAACGGTTCGATCCTCTGGTCGTTCACCGAGCTGCTGCTCGACGACCACCTCTATCACCAGGCGCGGTACGCGGTCTCCGCGATCCCCACGGACGACGAGCGGCTCGCCCTCGACGTCATCCACGCGGTGGGGCCCGGCGGGCACTTCCTGGGGCACTCCCACACGCGGCGCCACCTGCGCGAGGAGTTCAGGCGCGGTCTCACGCTCGTCGCCGCGGACGCCGGCGGGTACCGCGACGCCGTCGAGGTCGCCCGCGAGCGCGCGATCGAGATCCTCGAGCACTACGTGCCCGAGGGGTTGGAGGCGGACAAGGCGGCGGCGCTCCGGGAGCTGGTCGCCGCCGCCGACGCGGACCTCGGCTGAGCGCTCCGGCCGGACGCTGTGCGGCGGCGGCATCCCGGGGCCCGCGGCGGGAGCGGCACAGACGCTCCCGCCGCCGGGCCCTTCGGCCGCTCCCGCCGCCGCGTTCTCAGCCTGCTCCCGCCGCCGCGCCCCTATGCGGTATCATGTCGGTTCACCCGAACCTCGTCAGCGACCCTTCAGCGGAGCGAAATGGCAGACGTCGTCAACACCAACCAGTTCAAGAACGGGATGGCCATCGAGGTCGACGGCGACCCCTTCACCATCGTCGAGTCGCAGCACGTCAAGCCCGGCAAGGGCGGCGCCTTCGTGCGCACCAAGCTGCGCCACATCAAGACCGGCGCCGTGCTCGACAAGACCTTCAGGGCG
The DNA here is from genome assembly GCA_036351205.1 of Thermoleophilia bacterium. GTDB lineage: Bacteria > Actinomycetota > Thermoleophilia > UBA2241 > UBA2241 > UBA2241. Next base: position 1,962 of record JAZBOM010000349.1, read on the forward strand.
GGGGAGAAGTTCAACCGCCTCGACACGCGCTCGCGCAAGCTGACCTACCTCTACGCGACCGAGACCGAGGTCGTGCTCATGGACCCGGAGACCTACGAGCAGCTCTCGGTCTCGCCCGACATGGCCAGGGACGCTCTCCAGTGGGTCATCGAGAACCAGGAGGCCCAGGTCTTCTACCTCGACGGCGTCCCGTTCGCGGTCGAGGCCCCGACCACGGTCGAGCTGACCATCACGCACACCGAGCCCGGGCTGCGCGGCGACACCGCCCAGGGCGGCACCAAGCCGGCGACGCTCGAGACCGGCGTCTCGATCCAGGTGCCGCTCTTCATCGAGCAGGACGAGCGCATCAAGGTCGACACCCGTACCGGCGAGTATCTGAGCCGCGCCTGAGGCGCGGCGGTCAGGAGACGTCATGCAGGCACGACGCGTCCGGATCACCGACACCAGCCTGAGGGATGGCCATCAGTCGCTCTGGGCGACGCGCATGCGTACGTCCGAGATGCTGCCCATCCTCGAGCTCATGGACCAGGTCGGTTACAACTCGCTCGAGTGCTGGGGCGGCGCGACCTTCGACGCCTCGCTGCGGTTCCTCGACGAGGACCCGTGGGAGCGCCTGCGCCTGATCAAGCGCCACGCCGCCCGCACCCCGCTGCAGATGCTGCTGCGCGGCCAGAACCTCGTCGGCTACCGCCACTACGGCGACGACATCGTGCGCCGCTTCGTGCACAAGGCGGCCGAGAACGGCATCGACATCTTCCGCGTCTTCGATGCCCTCAACGACATCCGCAACTTCGAGACCGCGGTCGAGGCGATCAAGGAGACGGGCAAGCACTTCCAGGCGGCGGTCGTCTACACGATCTCGCCGGTGCACTCGCTCGACCACTACCTGCGCGTCGCCCACGAGCTCGCCGACATGGGCGCCGACTCGATCTGTATCAAGGACATGGCGGCCCTGCTCTCGCCGTTCTATGCGGAGCAGCTCATCGGCCGCCTCAAGGCCGAGCTCGAGATCCCGATCCAGCTGCACTGCCACTACATCGGCGGGCTCGCCCCGATGACCTACCTCAAGGCCATCGAGGCCGGCGTCGACGTCATCGACACGGCCACCGTGCCGCTCGCCTTCGGCAACTCGCAGCCGGCCACCGAGATGGTCGTCACCGCGCTCATCGGCACGCCCTACGACACCGAGCTCGACCTCGAGAAGCTGTTCGACATCGCGAAGTACTTCGAGAGCGTGCGCAAGGATGACGGCTGGGACCGCGGCGTGACCTCGCTCACTCACATGCAGGTGTACTCGCATCAGGTGCCGGGCGGCATGATCTCCAACCTCGAGAGCCAGCTCAAGGAGCAGAACGCCCTCGACCGCCTGCCCGAGGTGCTCGAGGAGATCCCCGTGGTGCGCGCCGAGGTCGGGTTCCCCCCGCTGGTCACGCCGATGTCCCAGATCGTCGGCACGCAGGCCGTGCTCAACGTGCTCTCCGGCCGTCGCTGGCACATCGTGCCCGACGAGATGAAGCAGTACCTGCGCGGCCGCTACGGGGCCGCGCCGGGCCCCGTCTCGCAGGAGGTCATCGAGCGGGTGCTCGAGGGCGAGGAGCCGATCTCGTGCCGCCCGGCCGACCTCGTCGAGGAGACGCTCGAGGACTACCGCGACGAGATCGGCGAGCTGGCGCGCTCCGAGGAGGACCTGCTGAGCTACGCCCTCTTCCCGCAGACCGCGAGGGCGTACCTCGAGAAGCACGCCGTGGGGGTCGAATCCGACGTCTTCGGCATGCACGACCGCTGGATCCACTCGCAGGCCGGCGCCGAGCTGCTCGACCGCTCCGGCGACCGCGTCAAGGACATCCTCGAGATGGTGGAGGAGAGCGGCGTCGACGAGGTCACGATCGAAGAGGGCCCGCTCAAGGTGACGGTGCGCAAGGCCGGCGTCGCGGCGGCGCCCGCGCCGGAGGCGCCCGCCGCCGCGCCCGCGCCGGCCTCGGCGGGCACCGCCACGGCCGTGGCGGTGCCGGGCGGCAACGGCAGCCAGGCCGAGGCCGACGGTTACCACGTCGTGCGCTCGAAGTGGGTCGCGACCTTCTACCGCTCGCCCGCCCCCGGGGCGCCCACGTTCGTCAACGTCGGCGACCGTGTCGCCGCCGGCCAGACGCTCTGCATCCTCGAGATGATGAAGATGATGAACGAGCTCACCGCCGACATCGACGGCGTCGTGCGCGAGATCCTCGTCGACGACGGCGCGACCGTGCAGTACGGCCAGCCGCTCTTCAACATCGAACCCGCCTGAGCCGGGCGCGGGGGGGCTGGTGGCGCAGCGGGCACCGAGCCGTAAGCAGGCGCGCCGTGACGCCGTCTTCCTCCTCTACCAGCGCGAGGTGACGCCGCTCGTCATGGAGGAGCTCGTGGTCGGCCACAAGCTGCGCGAGGGCTACCCCCCCGACGACTACACGGTCGCCGCCGTCCGGGGCGTGATCGAGCACATCGAAGCGCTCGACGCCGAGCTCGGCGCCCACTCCCGCGACTGGCCGGTCGCGCGCATCGCGCCGCTCGAGCGCAGCATCCTGCGTCTCGCGCTCTGGGAGCTGCGCCACACCGAGACCCCGCCACAGGTCGCGATCGACGAGGCCGTGCGGCTGACGAAGCGCTACTCGACCGACGACTCGGCGCGCTTCGTCAACGGGGTGCTGGGGGGCATCGTCGGCCACGCGGGGGGAGGCGACGAGCAGCCGGAGGACGGCGCGCTCGTCGCCGACGCGCCGGAGGGCGATGTGATCGTCCTCAAGGCGCCCCGGGACGACGACACAGACGACGTCGAGGCCGATGACGACGAGGCCGCGCCGGGCGAGCTGGAGGGCGACGAGCCGGAGGAGGCGCGCGATGTCTGACGAGACCAAGACCGACCTCGAGCGCCTCCGCGCGATCGTCGCCGAGCTCGGCGACCTCGAGCCGCGCCTCGGCGGCACCTCGAGCGAGGTCGACCTGACCCTTCTCGAGCGCGTCGCCGAGCTCGCCGACGAGGCCTCGCGTCTGCTCGAGCGCCTGGCGGCGGCGACGGGGTGAGCGGCGAGCTCTCCTCGGCGCCGGCGAGCCGTCCACTGTGAAGACGTTCTCCCC
>JAZBOM010000350.1:0-4744 GCA_036351205.1 Thermoleophilia bacterium
CGGAGAACTCGGACGCCTGGTCGATCTCGTAGCGCACCAGCTCGGTGAGCATGCGGCGCACCTCGGGATCGTCGAGGTCGACCATCTTGCGGCTCGTCGTGACGATGATGTCGGAGAGTGGGACCATGCGGCGCGGCCGCGGCTCTGCCGGGCGTTCGCCCGCTGCGGCCTCCGGCGCTTCCGTCGCGAGCTCGGCCTCGGCGACGGTCTCTCGGCCGGCGGCCGGCGCCTCCGTCAGGTCTTCCGTATCGGCGCCCGCTTCGTCGGCGGCGCCCGTATCGTCGGCGGCACCCGCTTCGTCAGCGGCGCCCGTATCGTCGGCGGCAGTCGGCGCCCGTGTCGCGGCTTCAGTTTCTGCACCCGCTTCGTGAACGGCGGCTTGCGCCCGCTTCGCATCGTCGGCCTCGTCGACCGCCGCGCGCTCGGTCGCACCGGCCGTCTCCTCCGCGGCTTCGGCACCCGCGTCGTCTGCCATTGCCGCCGGCGCTGCCTGCTCGTCCGCAGCCGACGGCTCGCCCTCATCGGCGGCCGGCGCTGCGCTCGTGTCCAGGCTCGCCGGCTCGTCCTCCTGCGCCTTCGCGCCCTCGCCCGGCGGCGCGACGGGGGCCTTCGCGGCCGCGACGTCCTCGCCCGTGTGACCCCAGTCGAGGCGGAACTCGTCGTCGGCGGCCGCGGCCGGGATCTCCGCCTCGCCGAGGCGGGCGAACGTGTCCTGGGGCCGCGAGCCGAGGAACGAGCCCGCGGGCTCCTCGTCGGCGGCTCTCGCCTTGCGGCGGCGTGAAACAAGGACGACGACGAGCACGAGGACGACGACCGCTGCCGCGGCCGCGGCCGCGATGATGATGGGCAGCGAGTTCATGTGTCGCCCTCGACCTCCGTTGTGGACTCCGTCCAGCTAGCTTCGCGCCACGCTCACTATTCCCTGCCGGCGCGGTACAATCGCGCCCGTGATCGCGCGCTCCGAGATCGAGACCGCCGTCGCCGAGCTCGGTGCGCCGCCATACCGGGCGCGGCAGGTCTATCAGGCGCTCACGCAGGGGCTCGCCGTCGACTTCGGGGAGATGACGGTCCTGCCGAAGGCCCTGCGCGCCGCGCTCGCCGCACGCCTGACCCCGCGCACGCTCGAGCCGGTCGAGGACTGGCGTTCCCCGGCGGGCGACACCGAGAAGACGCTCTTCGCCACGCGCGACGGCCACGGCGTCGAGGCCGTCCTGTTGCGCTACCCGCGGCGGGCCACCGTCTGCGTGTCCTCACAGGTGGGTTGTGCCGTCGGGTGCCCGTTCTGCTCGTCCGGGCGGCTGGGCTTCACGCGCCACCTGAGCGCCGAAGAGATGATGGACCAGGTGCTCCACTGGGCCCGGTTGCTGCGTCCCGAGGGCCGGCGCGTCACCAACGTGGTCTTCATGGGCATGGGCGAGCCGCTCCTCAACCCCGACGAGACCATGCGCGCCTGCGGCCTGCTGAACGACCCCGAGGGCTTCGCGCTCGCCGCCCGTGCCCTGTCGATCTCCACCGTCGGCGTGGTGCCCGGCATCGAGCGGCTGAGCCGCGAGGCGCCGCAGGTCAACCTCGCGGTCAGCCTCCACGCGGCGACCGATGACCTCCGCGACCGCCTCGTGCCCCTGAACCGGCGCTTCGGGCTCGACGCCGTCTTCGCCGCCTGCGCGCGTCACGTGCGCGCGACCCGGCGCAAGCTCTTCTTCGAGTGGGTCGTGCTGCCGGGGGTCAACGATGGCGACGAGCAGGTCGCCGCCGCCGCCTCACGGTTGCGGCGACCCCTCTACCACCTGAACCTGATCCCGTTCAACGAGGCCGGCGGCGGGTTCAGGGCGCCGGCGCGGGACGAGGTGGAGAGCCTGCGCCGGCGCTTCGTCACCGCCGGCGTGCGCTGCACCGTGCGACGCTCACCCGGCGGAGAGATCGAAGCGGCCTGCGGTCAGCTCGCCCTGCGCCGGCTCGGACGCTGAGCCGGGTCGCCGCCGGCGAACGCGGGATCGGGCCGCCCGCCCCGGACACGCGCCGTTCCGGCGGGGAGGCCCGGGCGAGTGCCGCCGACCGCCGACGCGAGCCGGTCCGGCGGCGCAGAGGTCGGGAGCAGCGGGCCGTAGTGCGAAGGACGACCGGGAAGTGCCGCGGTCAGTCCGCGTCGAGCGAGGCGTCGAGGATCTTCCCCGCGTCGTCCTCTTTGGAGCGATAGAGCTGACGGGCGTCCTTGAGGCGCTCGTAGCTGTCGTCGAGCACGGCGCCCATCTCGCGCCACAGGCAGACGTCCCTCTTGAGGTAGCGGGCACGGATCTTGTCGCTGCACTCGCCGGTGAGCGGACAGGCGTAGCAGACCTCCTCCACGACGGCGGCGGCCTTGCGCGCCCGCTCGCCCTCGTCGATGCGCCGGTAGGCGTCGAGCAGCAGCTCCTGCACGTTGCCCTGGATCGCCACCTGGAAGTGGGGCATGACCTCGGGCTCGTCGTAGAGGAAGACACCGTGGCGCCAGTGGGCGAGCTCGAAGACCTGGTCCATGGTCTGCTTGGCCATGATGCCGCGGATGGCTGCCTCGTCGGTCAGGCCGCGCTCGATGAGCCGCTGCCCCAGGGGCTTCGCGCGGCGCTGGTCGTGGGAGAAGCCGGCGTCCTCCATGAGCGCCTCGGCGAGTTGCTGCTCGGAGAGGCAGCCGGCACGCACGAGACGGCTGCCCAGCTTCTCGTCGGTGATCGGCAGCGAGATGCCCTCGACCCGGCCCTTGACGAGGTAGATGAAGCCGTACTCCTCGAAGTCGCGCACCTCGAGCACCCCGGTGCAGCCGACCTGCGCCAGGTATTGCAGGATCCCCGCCAGATTGAAGCGCCTGATCTGTCCTTCGAGCAGCATCCTCACCACGGTCCGCTGGCCGCCTGCCCCCTATGTCGGCACAAGGCGGCCATGTGCTTAGTGAGGCGCGCGCGGGGGTCGCGTTGACCCACGCTCGACGACGCCGCTATACTCGTCGTTCTGCAGAGTGGCAAACGAGCGAGGCAGTCGTGAAGAGGACGTATCAGCCGAACACCCGCAAGCGCAAGAAGACCCACGGGTTCCGGCAGCGCATGAGCACGCGGGCGGGTCGGTCGATCATCAAGCGGCGGCGGCAGAAGGGGCGCAAGCGTCTCTCGGCCTGAGCCCGGCCGATGAACGCCAAGCGCTCGCGCCTGTCGCGCTCCTCCGACTTCCAGCGCATCTACCGGCAAGGGAGCTCGACGGCCTCACGGCACCTCGTGCTGTATGCCTTCAAGCGCGCCGAGGGCGCGCCGGCCGAAGGTCCGCGGCTGGGGCTGTCCGTGTCGAAGAAGCTGGGCGGCGCCGTCGTGCGCAACCGCGTCAAGCGATTGCTGCGCGAGGCGTTCGCCGCCCATGAGCCGCACGTGTCAAGGGAGTACGACGTGGTGTTCATCGCGCGCCCGCAGGTGCTCGAGCTCGTCGCCCGCCAGCAGGAGGGCGAGAAGGGGCTCGTGACTGCGGCCGTCCGCGACCTCCTCGAGCGCGCCGGCCTCCTGGCGGGGCCGCCCGCGGAGCCGTCGTCGTGAGCAGGGTCCTCATCGCTCTGGTGCGCGTCTACCAGGTCGTGATCTCGCCGCTCGTCGGCCCGCGCTGCCGCTTCTACCCGAGCTGCTCCAACTACGCCATCGAGGCCATGCGCGTGCACGGCGCGCTGCGCGGCAGCGGCATGGCCGCCTGGCGCATCCTGCGCTGCAACCCGTTCAACGACGGCGGCCTCGACCCGGTGCCGCCGCGCCGCAGTGACGACGCCCATCGCGCTGGAGTGACTCCTTGAGCTCTGTCCCGATCATCAGCCAGCTGATCGACCTGCTCCACTGGGCCTTGACGAGCATCCACGGCCTCATGCCGGCGAGCCTCGAAGAGGTCGCCTGGGGGCTGTCGATCATCGTCCTGACGATCATCGTCCGGCTCATCCTGTTCCCCCTGACCTGGAAGCAGTACCGCAGCGCCCAGTCGATGCAGGTCGTGCAGCCCCAGATCAAGGAGCTGCAGAAGAAGTACAAGAACGACCGCGCGAAGCTGCAGGCGGAGACGATGAAGCTCTACCAGGAGCACCACGTCAACCCGTTCGCCTCCTGTCTGCCGTTGCTGCTGCAGCTGCCGGTGTTCATCAGCCTGTACTACGCCATTCGGGGTACCGAGGAGATCAACTCCGCGAGCTTCCTCTGGATCGACCGCCTCGGAGACCCCAACATCTTCCTGCTCGTGCTCTACGTGATCACGCAGCTTGTCTCCACCGAGCTCATGGTGACGACGATGTCGGACCCGCGGCAGAAGTGGATGATGCGGGCGATGCCCTTTGTCTTCGTCGTCATCCTGATCAACTTCCCCGCCGGCCTCTTCCTCTACTGGATCACCACCAACCTGTGGACGATCGGTCAGCAGCTCATCATCCGCCGGCTTGCGCCGGTCACGGCGAAGGCCGGCGGCAAGCCGCCGAAGCGCAGCCGTTTCATGGAGTCGATGATGGTGGCCCAGCAGGAGCGCACGCGCCAGCGTGAGGAGATCCTGGAGTCGAAGTCGGGCGGCAAGAGCGCGGGCGGCAAGACCGCGGCGGGCAAGCCCGGCGGCAAGACCGCGGCGGGCAAGCCCGGCGGCAAGGGCGCCACGCGCAAGGGCGGGCAGCCGGCCAAGGGCGGGCGACCCGCCAAGGGCGGCCAGCAGGCCAAGGGCGGCCAGCAGGCCAAGGGCGGCCAGCAGGCCAAGGGCGGCCAGC
>JAZBOM010000351.1:0-8016 GCA_036351205.1 Thermoleophilia bacterium
AGCGCCCGGTACAGCAGGCAGTGCCCCGGGACGATCCGCTCGAGGGCGACCGAGAACGAGTACCAGGGCGGGGTCACGTTGTAGCGGATCGTGGTGCCCCGCTCGGTCGGCGCCCCGGCCGTCCGGCGCACGCGGATGAGGCGCGGCGTGAAGTACTCGCGCTTCTCGTCGCCGAACTTCTCGAGCTCGCGGAGGATCGCCGTGCCGTCGCTGCGGATGCGGATCGAGAACATGCTCTCCATCTGCGGCCGCTCGCCGAACGGCCGGTAGCCGAGCGAGGAGATGAGGTCGGCGCGCCGCCCCTCGACGTTCTGCCGGGAGACGCCCGTCTGGTAGCGCCCGATGCCCTTCCAGCTCAGCCCGAAGACCTTCTCCGTCACCCAGTTCCTCGCCGTGACGAGCGCCCCGCCGACGACGACCCGCCAGACCGCCACGGGGCGGAACATGCCGGCGAGGCAGCGCGCGTAGCAGTCGTCGCCGCTGGCGATGCGCCACAGCACGTCGCCGAGCCGGCGTGACTCCTCGGGCTGGTTGCGGCGCTCGGTCAGCACGGCCTGGTAGACGACGCGGCTGAGCATCGGGCGCGAGAACACGACGTGCGTCAGGGCAAACACGGCGTGCCCCGAGCGGTTGTCGCGGTCGACGCTCGTCACCGCCGGCCAGTAGCCGAGCTCGAGGCTGCGGCGGTCGATGCCCCGGTCGAGCACGCACTCGGCGAGCGCCGAGGAGGTGAGGAAGGCCGAGTACAGGCCGTCCTTGTAGAGGCGCGAGACGGCGAGGTCGCCGATGACGGCCAAGCGCTCGCCGACGCCGCCGTGCGCCGCCCCGACGGTCATGTTCGGGTGGCACACGCAGACGGGGTGGAACCCGGCGCGCCGGGGGAGGGCGCGCTTGATGTGCGGGAGGTCGAGGAAGCGCTCCACGACCTCCAGGTACTGCGAGAGCGGCGCCCGGTCGATGCTCTTGCCGAGCAGGACCACGGTCGTCCATCTCCCCTTCGGGATCAGGGACGCGAGCTCGATGCGCAGGCCCTTCGAGCCGTAGGGGACGAAGTGCATCTCGCCGCGCATCGCGTCGCTGAGCTCCTCCTCGGTCTCCATCTCGACGATGAAGGCTTTGCGCACGCGCGGCGGGCGGAAGCCGGGGAGCACGTCGCCCAGCGAGTTCAGCAGCGGGTCGGCGGCCACCTCCATGTCCGTCGCGCGGTTGACGCCGGCCGCGAACACGGCGAGGTCCGCCTCCACGGTCTCGTCGTGCTCGTCGTCCGCGCCCGGGCGACGGTACGAGATCAACGGCCTGCCGTCGCCTGAGTAGCTGATGTCGCCGACGTCGGCGTCGACGACGCGCACGCCCTCTTCGACGGCGCGCTCGAGCAGGAACGAGTCGAGGTTCAGGTGCGCGTCCGGGCGCCGCTCGGGGCGCGAGCCGCGGAAGACGCTGAGCATCTCCCTGCCCGGCGGCACGGGGAGCTCGATGCTCTTCCAGTCCCCGTGCACGGTGATCTGGCTCGTCCGCCCCTGGACGACGCCCTCGGGCAGCTCGAGCCCGTTCTCCTTGAGAGCGTCGGTGAGACGAGGGGAGATGCCGCCGGCGCAGTGGTTGCAGCCCCTCCAGGCGGTGTCGGCCGGGCAGCCGTCGCGGGAGGCCTCCCACTTGCGCTCGAAGACGACGAGCCGGACGTCCTTGCCGCGCTCACGCGCCCCTCTCAGCGCCTGGATGCTGAAGAAGGCCGCCGCCGGCCCGCCACCCACGACGGCGACCGTGCCCCCGTCGGGCAGGATCGTGGACCCGTCGTGAGGGCTGTGGAGTGAGCGCATCCGCGTCACCGGCGCGTGGGTCGGCGGCCGCTCCCGCGGCCGCCGACCCTGCTGCTCGCGCCCCCCAGCGCTTACTTCGGCGGAGCCGTGTCCCAGTCGCCGCCGCCCTCGACCGGCGTGTCGGGCACGTCGGTCGGCTGGAGGTCGTCGGCGCACTTGGCCGGTCCGTAGTACACCATCCCGCAGGCGCCGCAGCGGTACTGCAGCTGCTCCTCGGTCTGGGTCAGCGGCTGGTTCTCCCGCCCGCACGATGGGCAGTCGAGCTTGATCATCTCCATGTCGCGCTCCTTGCGGTCGCGGGCTCGCCGTCGGCCTCACTCGCGGGCTCGCCGTCGAGCACCCGGCGCACCTCGGCGAGGATCTCGTCGCGCAGCTCGTCGTAGGCGGCCGCCAGCGGCGGGCTGAGCTGCTCGCCGAAGTTGATGTTGTCGTCGATCTCGACGGCGAGGATGTGGACGTCGGCGTCGTCGGGCAGGTGCATGCCGACCGAGCGGCCGAGCGCCATCGCCGTGGCGAAGTTGGCGTCGTGCACGTTGCGCAGGTTCATCGTCTCGCGCAGGTCGGTGGCGTCGAAGCGGTACCAGGTGCCGGGCACGCCATCGCGGGTCTTGATGGAGTCGAGCACCACGAGGCGGTCGTAGCCGGCCACGAGGTCGAGCAGGTTGAGGCCGCCGATGCAGCACTCGTCGATGACGTCGAGGTCGGGGCGCGGCCCGAGGGCCGCGCCCGCCTCGCGCGCCAGCAGGATCCCCACCGCATCGTCGGTGACGATCGGGTTGCCCATGCCGAGCAGCAGCGTCTTCACGCCCGGCTCGCCGGTCGTGTGACGGCCGTCGCTGCCTTCGTCCATCGGCCTGTCGCCCGTCTTCACGCGCCGGCCGCTAGCAGTTGCGCCTGAACTCGCGGTAGGGCTCGCCGCCCTTGATGATCTGCACCTCCAGGGGCATCTCGCCGGGCAGGCTGTGCGTCGCGCAGCTGTAGCACGGGTCGAAGGCCCTGAACGCCATCTCCACCATGTTGAGGATGCCCTGGTCGGGCTCGACGCCCGGCTTGATCAGGGTGCCGGCCACCCTCTTCGTCATCATGTGGATGGGGGCGTTGTTGTTGGTCGTGCCGACGATGAGGTTGGCGCTCGTGCACATGCCGTTCTCGTCGCAGGTGTAATGGTGGGTCAGCGTGCCGCGCATCGCCTCGACGATGCCGACGCCCTCGCCGGTGATCTGCTCGGGGACGACCCGGTAGCCGTCGCCGGTGATCTCCGGGTCGTCGCAGTACATCTGCAGGGTCTCGGCGTTCTGCACCATCTCGACGAGGCGCGCCCAGTGCTGGGCGAGCTGCGCCTTGACCGGCTTGCCGCCGAGCGTCGTGTACATCTCGTCGTGGGCCTCCTGCGCCTTGGGCGTCGCCATGCGGTCGGCGACGTTGAGGCGCGAGAGCGGGGTGGCGCAGTACAGGCTGGTGTCGATGCCCTCGACGAAGCCCTTCCAGCCGCGCTCCTTGAGGTACGGGAACTTGAGGTAGGACCAGGGCTCGACGTGCTCGGCGACCACGTTCATGTACTCGTTGGGCGCGTACTTGACGATCTCGTTGCCCTCGTAGTCGACGACGCGCACCTTGCCGTCGTAGAAGTTGGGGGCGTTGTTCTCGTCGACCAGGCCCATGTTGTGCACGTCGAGCGTGTAGGGGCCGTTGACGATGAGGTCGACGTAGCCCTCGTTGCCGAGCACGACGTCGCGGAAGAGCTGCAGCGAGAACTGCGTGAAGTCGTAGAGCTCGGCGACCATGGGCTTGATCTTCTCGAGGTCCTCCTTGGAGCAGCCCTTGGCGACGCCGCCCGGCAGGCACCACACGAGGTGGGTGAAGCGCCCGCCGAGGATCATCTGGATCTCCTGCGCCATCGCCCGCGCCTTGATGACCGCGCCGCCGATCTCGAGCCCGACCTTGTCGACCACGCCGAGGATGTTGCGCATGGCGGGCTCTGAGTCGGGGCCGCAGACGAAGTCGGGGGCGGCCAGGGCGTAGAAGTGGGCGATGTGGCTGTGGATGTAGTGCGCGTTGTAGTACATGTCGCGCAGCTTGTGGGCCAGCTCCGGGCACTCGTTGCCGAAGCAGCCGTCGACCGCCTTGGCGCTGGCCATGTGGTGGCTCGCCGGGCAGACGCCGCAGATGCGGGTCACGATGCGCGGCAGCTCCTCGATCGGCCGGCCCTCGACGAAACGCTCGAAGCCGCGCAGCTCGGGGATCTGGAAGTGGCAGTCCTCGACGGCGCCGTCGTCGTCGAGGAAGATCTCGATCTTGCCGTGGCCCTCGAGCCGGGTGATGGGGTCGATGCTGATGCGTCGGGTCATGGCGTGACCTTCCTCTGGAGCAGGGAGGCCGGCAGTCCGAAGCGGTAGCTCAGGCCGGCGATGTCGGGGATGTCGGCGATGATCTGGTCGATCTCCTCCGGGTCCTTGCTGTCGATGATCGAGCCCAGGGCGCTGACGAACTTGGCCCCCTGGTCGGTCACGTTGGGCAGCGGACCGTAGCAGCCCCGGCAGGGCATGTTGGTGTTGGGGCAGCGCACCCCGCAGCCGGAGCGTGTGACGATGCCCGCGCAGGGGATGCCCTGCTCGAGCAGGCAGCGCTCGGGATCCTGGATGATCTGCCAGGGACGGTAGAACTTGGTGACCTTCTTCTCCTCGCGCGTGCGCGGGCAGTCCTCGCAGACGGCGACCTCGGAGGCGCCGACGACGGCGCCCTTGGGCGGCGCCTCGGCCTGCCCGGTCAGCGCCGCCACCAGCACCTGCACGACCGCCTTGACCTGGGTCGGCGCCGGCGGGCAGCCGGGGAGGTAGTAGTCGACGTCGACCACGTCGTCGAGCTTGTAGACCCGCTCGTAGAAGGCCGGGATCTCGAGCTCGTAGCCGTCGTCGGTGCTCTCCGGCAGCGGCACCGTCTCGTTGCCGCTCTGGATCGACGGGTTGTGCAGGTAGGCGCGGTCGAAGATCTCGTCCTTGCTGGCGAGATTGGCGAGCCCCGGGATGCCCCCGAGGTGGGCGCACGAGCCGTACGCCACCATGAGCTTGCTCTTCTGGCGCATCAGCTTGGCGACGTGCTCGTTCTCGCTGTTGCGCACGGCGCCGTTGTAGAAGGAGACATCGAGCTCGCCGTCGTCCATCGCCTCGAGGTCGGAGTACTTGCCGTCGACGGCGATCGGCCAGAAGCGGATGTCGGCGGCGGCGGCGATGTCGAGGATGAACTCGTTGGTGTCGAGCAGCGACACGTCACAACCGCCGCAGGCGGCTCCCCAGTACTTCGCGATCTGCAGCTTCTCGGCCACCACTCACCTCCCCGCCGCGTCGGCCTGCAAGGCCGGCCGGATCGTGCTGGGCCCCAGCTCGCGGACGCGCTCGGTCATGTCGTTGACGATGTCGGCGAAGCGCTGCCCCTCGCTGGCGCTCACCCACTCGAGCCGCACGCGGTCGTTCTCGATGCCGTACTCCTCGAGCAGCTTCTTGAGCAGCGGGTAGCGCCGCATCAGCTTGTAGTTGCCCTCGGAGTAGTGGCAGTCGCCGGGGTGACAGCCGCAGATGAGCACCCCGTCGGCGCCTTCTTCGAGGGCGCGGATCACGAACGTCGGGTCCACGCGCGCCGAGCACATGACGCGGATGATGCGCACGTTGGGCGCGTACTGGATGCGGCTCGTGCCGGCGAGGTCGGCGCCCGTATACGAGCACCAGTTGCAGAGGAACCCGACGATCTTCGGCTCGAACGTCATGCCAACACCCCCTGGATCTCGGCGAAGATCTGCTGGTCGGTGAAGTGCCTCGCCTTGATGGCCCCGGACGGGCAGGCGGCGACGCAGGCGCCGCACGCCTTGCAGAGGGCGCTGATCACGTGGCTCTTGTGCTTCTCCTCGTCGAACTCGATGGCCGTGTACGGGCAGAGCTCGTTGCAGACACGGCAGCCCGAGCAGAGGTCTTCGTCGACCTCGGCGTACACGGCGTCGACCTCGAGCTTGCCGCGCGAGATGTGGGCGAGGATCCGCGCCGCCGCGGCCCGCGCCTGGGCGACGCTGTCGGGGATGTCCTTGGGCGCCTGGCAGGCGCCGGCGATGTACACCCCGTCGGTCGTCGTCGCCACCGGGTCGAGCTTGGGGTGGCTCTCGATGAACCAGCCGTCCTTGTCGGCGCTGATGTTGGCCAGGTGGGCGACCTCGCGGCAGTCGGGCTGGGCCTCCATGCCGACCATGAGGATGATGAGGTCGGCGGGCAGCTCGATGATCTCGCCGGAGAGCTGCTCGTTGACCTCGATCAGCATCTCGCAGTCGTCCTTGGGGTCGGCCTTGCGCACCACCGGGTGCTCGTTCTTCTTGAACATGAGGAAGAGGGTCTTGACCTCGGAGCTCCGCCGGTAGAAGTCCTCGTGCCCCTTGCCGAAGGCGTGCATGTCGATGTACACGTCGCTGACGTAGCAGTTGGGGATCGCCGACTTCACCTCTTGCGCGTACTTGAGCGCGGTCATGCAGCAGACCCTCGAGCAGTAGGGGTGGTACTCCTTGCTGCGGCTGCCCACGCAGTGGACGATCGCCACGTACTGCGGGACCTTGCCCTCCTTGGTGACGATCTCGCCGCGGCGCAGCATCTTCTCGAACTCGAACGAGGTGATGACGTTGGGCAGCTTGCCGTAGCCGTAGTGCGTGATGCGCGAGGCGTCGAACTCGCGGTAGCCCGTGCTCACGACCACGCTGCCGACGGCGACCTCGTGGGCCTCGCCGTTGCCCGCCGCCTTGCCGGCGACCTTGGCGGTGAAGTTGCCGTGGTAGCCCTCGATGCTCTCGACCTCGGACTCGAGGAACACCTCGATGTTGGGGTGCTCGAGCACGCGCGTGATGCGCTCGGTGAGCATGTCGCGGGCCGAGTCGAGGTAGGGCGCCGTGAGGTCGACGCGGGCGATGTTGCCGCCCAGGTGGTCCTGGCGGTCGACCATGAACACCTGGGTGCCGGCGTCGGCCAGGTCGAGGGCGGCGCTCAGGCCGGCGATGCCGCCGCCGACGACGAGGGTCGCCGGGCACATGTCGACCGAGCGGCGCTCGAGCGGCTCGTGGTAGCTGACCCGGCTGATGGCCGCGAACGCCAGCGCCCGGGCCTTTTCGGTCGCCGCCTCGCGGTCGTCGTGTACCCAGCTGCACTGCTCGCGGATGTTGGCCATCTCGAGGAAGTACTGGTTGACGCCCGCGGTGGCCAGGGCCTTGCGGAAGGTGGGCTCGTGCATGCGCGGGCTGCAGGCCGCGACCACGACGCGGTCGAGGCCCTGCTCCTTCGCGTCCTGGATGATCATCTCCTGGCCCGGGTTGGAGCACATGTACTTGTAGGCCTTGGCCACGGTCACGCCGGGCAGCTGGCTCGCCGCCTCGGCGACCGCGTCGCAGTCGACCATCTTGGCGATGTTGGTGCCGCAGTTGCAGATGTAGAAGCCGATCTTGGGTTCGTCCATGCTCGTCTCCCTCACGCGGCCTGCGACGCGCCCGTCGCCGGCAGGTCGGTCCGTTGGCGCTCACGCATGGCGGCGAGCGCGGGCTCGGCGCGGACGTCGGCGAAGTACATGGCGAGCGGCCGGTAGGCGAGGTGCGACCACTTGCTGAACGGCACCTCGAGGGCCAGCATCGGGACCACCGCCATGAGGTGCACGATGTAGGCGATGTTCGCCGCCGCGTCGTAGCCCGAGCGGTGCAGGGCGAACTGCAGGAAGCCCGTCGAGGCGACGATCACGAGCAGGACCAGGAACATCCAGTCGGACTCGTGCGAGTGCTTGTAGTGGTTCTCAGTCTTCTCCACGCGGCCGCGGATGGCGAAGATCGTCGTGCCGAGAAGGCCGACCGTCGCCACCAGGCCGAAGACGTGCACTCGCCAGTCGATCTCGGGGCCCGACGCCATGCGCTCGAGGAAGAACATGATGAGCACCAGCATCGTCACGTAGCTCAGCATGAGGATGAGGTGCACCACCCAGGGCCGCTTGTGCTCGCACTCGGCGTAGCGCTTCTGGGTGAAGAAGTGCACCGGCAGCAGGTGGATCTTCTTGAGGTACGTGCCGGCGGAGACGTCGAGGCTCTTGTCTCTGCCCATCGTCTTCCACCACATGCGTATCGCGTTGGTGCCGAGGAAGAAGACGAGCACCCCGGCGAGGATCCAGTCGAAGAGGTGGACGCCGCCGCTCG
>JAZBOM010000352.1:0-2961 GCA_036351205.1 Thermoleophilia bacterium
GGCCGCGCCCTGCGACTGGGGCCGACCTCTCCGCCGTCTGCCGCCTCGCGGACGCCCTGCCCGAGCTGGCGGTGATCTACGGCCCGCCCCTGCAGCCCGCCCACGAGACCGCGCTCGGAGCGCTGCAGGTGTGCCTCGCCGCGGCCGGCAAGCACGTGCACGTGACGACCCTGCGCACGGCCGCCGAGGCCGAGGCGGCGGCGCGCATCGCCGCCGCCGTGGCCGGCGACCTCGACGCTGCCCGCCGCCGGTCGCCGCTCTCTCTCGGCGGCCCGCTCGAGGCCGTCCTCGCCTTCGCCGCGCACGGCCTGCCGGTGGCGACCGCGGCCGAGCTCGCGCCCGGCGCCGACTCGGGCGGTCCCCACGCGAGCGAGGCGGTCGTCCGCCGCCACGCCGCGATCCTCGCCGCCTGCGTCGCCGTACAGGCGGTCGCGCCCGGGGCGCCGTTCGTGTACTCGACCGCCGACTCCGCGGTCCCGCAGACGTCCGCCGCGCTGATCGCCGCCGCGCAGCTCGCCGCCCGCGCCGGCCTGCCGGTGCTGGCGCCGGCCATGGTCACGCGCTCGCCGGAGCCCGACTGGCAGGCCTGCAGCGAGAACGCTTTCTCGTCGATGAGCGCGGTGCTCGCCGGCGCCGACCTCGTCGCCGGCGCCGGCACGCTCGCCGGGGGCACCGTCTACTCGGCGGTCGCGCTGGCCCTGGACAGCGAGATCCACTCCTGGAACGCGGCCATCGCCGCCGGCATCCCCGTCGACGAGGAGATGCTCGCCGCCGAGGCGATCCGCGCGGTCGGGATCGGCGGCAACTACCTGAGCCAGCGCCACACCCGGCGCCACATGAAGGACGTCTGGCGCCCCAGGCTGCTCGACCGCAGCTCCTGGGACGCCTGGGTCGCCGGCGGGCGCAGGGGCGCTCCCGAGGCGGCCGCCGAGCTCGCGCGGAGCACGCTCGACGGCCACACGGTCGCGCCCCTCGAGGCCGCCGTCGCCGACCGTATCAACGAGATCATCGCCACCGTTCAGTGAGGGGAAGGAGCACTCCGTGACCGAGACCAGGCACCACCGCGACATACCGCTCTTCAAGGACGTCACCGACGAGCAGTGGAACGACTGGCACTGGCAGGTGCGTCACCGCCTCACCACGGTAGAAGACCTGGACCAGGTCCTCCACCTCACGGACGAACAGCGCGCCGATCTCGAGAGGTGCATGGGCAAGTTCCGTGTCGCCGTCACGCCGTACTACGCCTCGCTCATGGACCCGGACGACCCATCGTGCCCCGTTCGCCAGCAGGGCGTCCCGACGCCGGCCGAGCTGACCGTCGGCGCCGCCGACATCAAGGACTCCCTCGGCGAGTCCATCGACTCGCCGACGACGCTGCTCACGCACCGCTACCCGGACCGCGTGCTCTTCATCACCACCGAGATGTGCTCGATGTACTGCCGCCACTGCACGCGCCGCCGCATCGTCGGCGAGCACGAGGGCGCCGTCTCCAACGAGGATTTCGAGAACGCCTTCACCTACATCCGCCGCAACCCCGAGGTGCGCGACGTGCTGCTCAGCGGCGGCGATCCGCTGACACTCTCTGACGACCGGCTGGAGTGGCTGCTCAAGGAGGTCACGGCGATCCCCCACGTCGAGATCGTGCGCATCGGCTCGCGCATGCCGGTCGTCTGCCCGCAACGCGTCACCCCCGAGCTCTGCGAGATGCTGAAGAAGTACCACCCGCTCTACCTGAACACGCACTTCAACCATCCGAAGGAGATCACCTCCGAGTCGACGCGCGCCTGTGCGATGCTCGCCGACGCCGGCATCCCGCTGGGCAACCAGTCCGTGCTGATGAAGGGCATCAACGACTGCGCCCGGGTCATGAAGCGCCTGGTGCACGGCCTGGTCCAGATCCGCGTGAAGCCCTACTACTACTACCAGTGCGACCTGGCGGAGGGGACCGGGCACTTCCGCACCTCGGTCGCCAAGGGGCTCGAGATCTACGAGAGCCTGCGCGGCCACACCACGGGCTTCGCCGTCCCCGTCTACATCATCGACGCCATCGGTGGTGGCGGGAAGACGCCGGTCCTGCCGCAGTACCTGATCTCGCAGGCCGAGCACCAGGTGATCCTGCGCAACTACGAAGGCATCATCTCCAAGTACACGGAGCCCGACGACTACGAGTTCGAGTGCCACTGCGAGGACTGTGAGGCCGAGCACGAGCGTCTGGGCGTGGCCCAGCTCTTCGACACCGAGAAGCCGATGCTCGAAGACGTGTGGGCGGCGCGCTGGAAGAAGGTCGAGGACCGCAAGGCCCTCATGGCCGACATCCACACGGAGCCGTTCGAGGTCAAGCACTGAGCGGCACGGGGCGGTCCGGCAGGCCGAAGAGAACGGGACGACGGACCACCGACGACAGGAGGCAGGGGTGGCGAAGGTCTTCATAGAGCCCGTCGGGGTGACGATCGAGGTCGGTGAGGAGCAGGACCTGCTGACCGCGCTCCTCGCCGCCGGCATCGCCATCCCCAGCGACTGCGCCGGCCGGGGCACCTGTGCCAAGTGTCTCGTGCGC
Source organism: Thermoleophilia bacterium (assembly GCA_036351205.1). Lineage (GTDB taxonomy): Bacteria > Actinomycetota > Thermoleophilia > UBA2241 > UBA2241 > UBA2241. The sequence goes on from JAZBOM010000352.1 coordinate 2,558, forward strand.
CTGGGATCCGGCGAGCTCACGGAGGTCACCGAGGTGGAGGCCCGGCGGCTGTCGGCGCACCTGCGCGACGATGGCTGGCGGCTCGCCTGCCAGGCGCGGCCGGCCTCGGGACGCGTGAGCATCGAGGTGCGGCAGACCGGAGGCCGGCGGCGGATCCTCACGACGTCGAAGCTGCACCACGGCAAAGCGAAGTCCGCCGTCTCGCGCCGGCTCGTCGAACTGCCGCCGGCCACGCTCGACGACAAGCGCGCCGACCAGGAGCGCCTGCTCGCGACCTGCGCCGCCTGCGGCGACGGTCGACAGGCGGCCCTCGGAGCGACCCGCGAGCTGCCCGACCTCCTGCGGCGACACGGCTGGCGCGCGACGGTCACCTCGTACGAGGAGCGCGTGATCGACGCCGAGCC
>JAZBOM010000353.1:0-4585 GCA_036351205.1 Thermoleophilia bacterium
CTTGACCTCCTGCTCGAGGAGGAAGTCGGCGAGCTCCTCGTCGGGCGTGAACTTGTAGCCCAGCGGGTCGACGACCTTCTCGTACAGGTAGCGCAGGGCGTCCTTGCGTGTCGCCTCGGCCACGACTCACCACCCCCCCGACTTGAGCAGCTCGAGGTAGCGGCTCGGGTTGTACCCCGCCACGACCTCGCCGTTGATGACGGCGACCGGGAAGCGGCGTGCACCGCTCAGCTCGTAGGCCTTCTCGGCCGCCGCGTCCTGCTCGGCACCCTTGAGCAGGTCGACGTCGACGTAGTCGAACGGTACATGGTTGTCGGCGAACCACTGCTTGGCCTTGCGGCACCAGGGGCAGGTGCTCAGGGCGTACAGGAAGACCTCGTCGGCCATCGTCATCCCTCCGTCAGGTCGACCAGCACCTTGCCGTCCTCGACCCGGGTCGCGTACACGGGGACCCTCAGCTCGGGTGCGTCGAGGAACTCGCCGCTGCGCACGTCGAAACGCCAGTCGTGACAGGGGCAGGTGAGGATCGGCCCTTCGAGCAAGCCCTCCTCGAGGGGACAGGCCATGTGGGCGCACTTGTTGCGGATCGCGTGGATCTCGCCGTCGAGCCGGACCAGCAAGACTCCGACGCCCTTCGGGTAGACGGGGACCGGCGACCCCTCGCGCACCTTGGCCTCGTCGACGGTCGCGGTCCAGGACGATCCCGCCACGGCGCACCCCTTCCTGGTCGGCTGGACCCGGCGCCGCCCGCACGCGAGTGGCGCCGGCGGCGCAGGGACGGGTTCGTCGCTCGTCATTCCCACCGTGCACATGAGGCAAACGGTTGCGCTGCGCCCCGGCGACGCTGCGCCGCGGCGGGCGGCGCCGGTGCACGACGCTCGCCGGGCCGCCGCAGCGCCGGCGACGGCGACGCGGGCTGGGCCGCCGCCGCGCCCGCGGCTACCAGCGCTCGCGATGGACGCGCGCCGCGTCGTACCGCTCGACGGGCTCCCTCTGCGTCGCCGGGTGGCCGAGAGCGACCATCGCGAAGGGCACGACTCCCTCGGGCACGCCGAGCTCGGTGCGCACCGCCGCCACCCGCTCCTCGAGCGGGTAGACGCCGATCCAGACGGCGCCCAGACCGAGCTCGTGCGCGGCGAGCAGAAGGTTCTGGGTGGCCGCCGCGCAGTCCTGGGGCCAGAACGGCGGCCACTTCGTCACGGTCTCGTCGCCGCACACGACGACGGCGAGCGGCGCACCCGCCAGCGGCTTCGCGTAGGGGTGCGAGCGCGAGAGCGCGGCGAGCGTGCCGGCGGCGGTCACGACGACGAAGTGCCACGGCCGCTGGTCGCCGGCCGACGGAGCCGCCATGGCCGCCTCGAGCAGCGACCGCACGAGGGCGTCGTCGACAGGGCGGCGCTCGAAGCGACGGACGCTGCGCCGGCCGAGGATGCCGTCGCACGCCCTCCGCGAACCGGGCGCGGAGTCTGCCGAGGGATCGCCCACCGCACGCCTCCTGATCGCTCGCGGGCCGGGCGTCGAAGCATACAGGACGCACGAGCCGGGCGGCGCTGGGTGCGCCGCCCGGCTCTGAAGGCAGGCACTTCTGCCGGCCAGGGGGGTCTCTCTCGCCCGCGTCCCACGGGTGTCTTCTGTGTACCCCGCCGTGGCGATCCCTCACCGTTGACCCTCGCCCCCCGCTGCCCAAGGCCGGTCGTGGCGGCGGCGGATCCCTCGTGGCCCCGGAGACGGCGGTGGCCTGTGCAGCACCGGCGTTGAGCCGAGCCCGCCGGGCGGCTATCATCTCGTGAAGGGAACGTCTTCCCTTTCGGACCTCCCCCTCGCCCTCGTCAGCGGACGGTACGCGCATGCGGTACGACGTGATCATCATCGGCGCCGGCCCCGCCGGCATCTTCGCCGCCCTCGAGTTCGTGCGCCGCGACGGCCTGCGCGTGCTGCTCGTCGAGCGCGGCCCCGACATCGACCGCCGCGACTGCCCCGCCCGCGTGACCGGCGTCTGCGCGCACTGCTCGCCGTGCCGCATCACCTCCGGATGGGGCGGGGCCGGCGCGTTCAGCGACGGCAAGCTCACGCTCTCCCCCGAGGTCGGCGGCTGGCTCGACCGGTTCGTGGACCTCGAGTCGCTGACGGAGCTGATCGCACACGTGGACGGGCTGTGGGTGGACTACGGGGCCACGACGGTCGTCCACGGTGGCGGCAAGAAGCTCGACAAGCTCCGCCGCGAGGCGTTGAAGCACGGGATGACGCTGGTCGACTCCCCCGTGCGACACATGGGGACCGAGCGGGCCTTCGAGATCCTCACCGCCATGAGACAGGAGCTCGAGACGAAGGTCGAGGTGCGCACCGGGGTCAAGGCCGAGCGCATCCTGACCGACGACGGCGACGGTGACCGGCAGCGAGACCGCGGCGAGGACCCGGCCACGCTTCGCGTGACCGGCGTCCTCCTCGACGACGGCAGCCGGGTCGAGGCCGACGCCGTCATCGTCGCTCCCGGCCGTGAGGGCGCCCGCTGGCTGGTCGAGGAGTGCCGGCGCCTGGGGATCCAGGTGCGCACGAACCCCGTCGACATCGGCGTACGCGTCGAGGTGCCCGCCGCCATCATGGAGCCGCTCACGAGCACCCTCTACGAGAGCAAGCTCATCTACTACGCGCCGAGCTTCGACGACCCGGTGCGCACCTTCTGCATGAACCCCCACGGCGAGGTGTCGATCGAGAACTACGGCGACGTCGTCACGGTCAACGGTCACAGCTACGCCGACCTCAAGACCGACCGCACCAACTTCGCCCTGCTCGTCTCGACCGACTTCACCGAGCCGTTCGACGACCCGCTGGCCTACGGCACCTCCATCGCCCGGCTCGCCAACCTGCTCGGCGAGGACATCATCGTGCAGCGCCTCGGCGACCTGCAGCAGGGCCACCGCTCGACCGCCGACCGCCTGCGGCGCGGCACGGTCGAGCCCTCGCTCAAGGGCGCCACCCCCGGCGACCTGAGCTTCATCCTGCCCTACCGTCACCTGCGCGACATCCTCGAGATGCTCGAGGCGATGGACGCGCTGGCGCCCGGCGTCAACGCCCGCGACACCCTGCTGTACGGCGTCGAGGTCAAGTTCTACTCGTCGCGGCCCGAGCTCGATCAGACGCTGCAGACGCCGGTCCGCGGGCTCTACGCCGTGGGCGACGGCGCCGGCATCACGCGCGGGTTGGTGCAGGCGTCGGCCGCCGGTATCATCGCCGCTCGTGCGATCCTCGGCGGCGGCGAGCCTGCCGGCCGGGGCGACCGCGCGAACGAATCGCGCCGCGACGCGGCGTCCTGAGGGGAGGCAGCGTGCCCGCCACCATCGTGATCGGCGCCCAGTGGGGCGACGAGGGCAAGGGCAAGATCACCGACCTGCTGGCCGAGAAGGCCGACGTCATCGCCCGCTTCCAGGGCGGCAACAACGCCGGCCACACGATCGTCCGCGACGGCGAGGAGTTCAAGCTCCACCTCATCCCCTCGGGCATCCTCTACGCCGGCAAGACCTGCGTCATCGGCAACGGGGTCGTCATCGACCCGCGCATCATGTTCGAGGAGCTCGAGGCGCTGCGCTCGCGCGGCATCCCCGGCGACAACCTGCAGGTCTCCGGCAACGCCCACCTGATCATGCCCTACCACCTGCTGCTCGACGGGGCCAGCGAACGCCAGCTCGGCAGGTTCAAGATCGGGACGACCGGGCGCGGCATCGGCCCGTGCTACATCGACAAGTACATGCGCACGGGCATCCGCGTGCAGGACCTGCTCGACGAGAAGATCCTGCGCCGCAAGATCCACACCGCGCTCGAGGAGAAGAACTGGCTCCTGCAGCGCTACGACCTCGGCGTGCTCGACCCCGACCAGGTCACTGACGAGCTGCTCGGGTACCGCGAGCGCTTCGAGCCCTTCATCTGCGACGCCTCACTGCTGGTGAACCAGGCCCTCGACCACGACAAGCACGTGCTCTTCGAGGGCGCCCAGGGCACGCTGCTCGACATCGACTTCGGCACGTATCCCTTCGTGACGTCGAGCAACCCGATCGCCGGCGGAGCCTGCACGGGCGCCGGCGTCGGACCCACGCGCATCGACCACGTGGTGGGCGTCGCCAAGGCGTACACGACACGCGTGGGCGAAGGCCCTTTCCCGACCGAGCTCTTCGACGACGTCGGGGCGGCGATGTGTGAGGTGGGCCACGAGTTCGGCACGACGACCGGGCGCAAGCGCCGCTGCGGCTGGCTCGACCTCGTCGCCCTGCGCTACGCGGTGCGCACGAGCGGCATCACCCACCTCGCGATCACCAAGCTCGACGTGCTCAGCGGGCTGCCGGGCCTGAAGGTCTGCACGGGCTACCGCGCCGGGCGGCGCGTGCACGAGGAGTTCCCGCTGCTGCAGACCGACTTCCACCACGCCACGCCGCTCTACGAGGAGCTGCCCGGCTGGACCGAGGACATCCGCGACTGCGAGAGCTGGCAGGACCTGCCCGAGGCGGCGCGCGACTACGTGCAGTACATCGCCACGTTCACGCAGACCCGGGTGAAGTTCATCGCCGTCGGCCCGGCGCGCGACGAGACCATC
>JAZBOM010000354.1:0-2731 GCA_036351205.1 Thermoleophilia bacterium
GTAGCTGTCGTCGTACTCGGGCAGGGCCTCGGCGGCGATGTCCTTGTAGACCATGGCCAGCTTGACGCTCGGCGGCCGTGGGTCGTTGGCCTCGGAGGTGACGGTCAGGAGCGCCGGGAGCGGACTCTCGAGGGTCTCGAAGCCGCCCTCAACCGAACGCGTGGCGACGACGTGTGTCGCAGTGGCCTCGTCGATGCGGCTCACGCAGGTGATCTGCGGCACGCTCAGCTTCTCGGCCGTCTGCGGCCCCACCTGGGCGGTGTCGCCGTCGATCGCCTGCCGGCCGCAGAGCACGAGGTCGAAGGTGCCGGCCTTCTTCACCGCCTGCGCGAGCGCGTAGCTCGTGGCCAGGGTGTCGGCGCCGGCGAACGCCTTGTCGGTGAGCAGGATGACCTCGTCGGCCCCACGGAAGAGCGACTCGCGAAGCACGCCGACGGCGGCCGGCGGGCCCATCGTGATGACGGTGACGCGCCCGCCGTGGCGGTCCTTGAGCTTCAGCGCCTCTTCGAGCGCGTTGAGGTCCTCGGGGTTGAAGACCGTCGGCAGGGCGGCACGGTTGATGGTGCCGTCCTCCTTCATCGCCTCGCCGGTCACGTTGGCCGTGTCGGGGACCTGCTTGACGAGGACGACGAGGCGCAGGGGGCGAGACGCGCGGTTGTCAACGGGCGGGTTCACGAGGGCGAAACGCTACCAGATGGGGCGGAAGGCGGCAAAAGGGGACCTCCCGCATTTCTCGCCATGACGAAGCCATGACACTGGCGGCGCACACTCATGACACGCCTTCCGGAGGATGCTTGCGCCGCGAGATCGGGGAGTCACAGGGAGGTGGGCGATGAGTGGGACGAGTGGAGCGGTACCCATGACCGATGTGCCGGCGATAGGAGCTGACGCACCGACGGGCGCCGCGGCGGGGCCGGTCGCTGTCGCAACGCCTCTCATGCGGGCGCTGTCGTGGCGTAGCATGGCGCTGGCGTCAGGAAGGGGTCGGGGATTGGGCGTCACGGTTCTGCTGGTCGAGGACGAGCACAGTATCGGTGCCCTCGTGCGCACGTACCTGGAACGCGACGGGCACCCGGTGGTCTGGGCGCGCAGCGGCGAGGAGGCCCTTGCCGAGCTCCTCCGGCATCCCATCGGCATGGTCATGCTCGACGTCGGCCTGCCCGGGGTCGACGGCTTCGGGGTAGTGCGCACGGTGCGATCTCGTACGTTGTTCTCGCCCACTGACTCCGCGTCGTCTTCCGGGCTTCTGCACCCTCGAGGATGGAGCAGTGGCCACCGCTCCTCCAGGCGACCGCTCTGGAGTTCTCCGCGCACCACGTCACCGGACGCCAACGGCACGCGGCGCCGGCAGGCCGTACCGTGATGCTAGATTCTCTTGGGGATGGCGGTGCCGGCATGGGGGACGATGATCATCACGATCGCGGGGACCATGCGGCGGTTCGCTTCGAACCGCTGCCGACCAAGCTGCGCCCGCCGCACACTCCGCCGGCCGCGGTCTTCCGCGCCGCGCTGGTCGAATCGCTCATGCACGCTCGCGAACCGCTCGCGATCGTCGAGGCCCCCGCCGGCTACGGCAAGAGTACCTTGCTGGCGCAATGGGCCGCGGCGGCTGAGTCCCAGTGCGCCTGGCTCCAGCTTGACACGACCGAGAACGACCCTCTCGGCCTCCTCAGGTACCTGACTGCAGCCCTGGGACCGGTCGCGCCCATCGACCCGGGGCTCCTCGACCTCCTCGAGCTGCGCTCGCCGCCGGTCGAGGAGCGCATCCTGCCGGGGCTCGCGTCTGCGATCGCCGACGCGAGGCCGTTCCTCCTCGTGCTCGACGACGGTCACCACGTCGACAGCGCGACCTGCTGGCGCTACATCGCCGTGCTTCTGGAGGAGATCCCCAGCGGCGCGCACATAGCGATCGGAACGCGGCACACGCCGCCGCTGCCGATCGCCCGACTCCGCGCCGCCGGCCGCGTGACCGTCCTCCGCGCCGACGACCTGCGCATGGCCGGCGTCGAGGCGCGTTCACTACTCCAGGCGCTCGGCTGCGACGTCGGAGGCGACGAGGTCGGTGACCTCGTGGAGGCGACGGAAGGCTGGCCGATCGGCCTGACGCTGGCAGGCCTCGCAGGCCGCGGGGCGGACAGGTGCGACATCGCGCCCACTGCGAAGGCCGTCCGCCGCGTTCACGGCGACCAGCACGACATCGCCGCCTACCTCACTTCCGAGGTCCTTCACCGTCAGGCTGACCATGTGCAGGACTTCATGATCCGCACGGCGATCCTCGACCGGATGTCGGCGCCGCTGTGTCGAGCGGTGACCCTTCGTGACGACGCCCAGGACCTCGTTGAGCGGCTCGTGCGTGGGAACCTCTTCGTCCTGGGCCTCGACGACCGCGACGAGTGGTACCGATACCACCACCTCTTCGGCGAGCTCCTGCGGGCCGAGCTCGAGCGTCGCGAGCCCGACGACGTGGCCGAACTGCATCGTCGTGCCGCTGAGTGGTTCCGCGCGCACGGTGACGGCGACCGCGCGGTGCGCCACGGACTGGCCGCCGGCGAGGGTGAGGCCTTCGTCGATCTGGCGGCGCAGACGTGCGACGCACACACCCTCCGCGGACAGGCAGAACTCGCTCGCCAGCTGTTCGCGTGCCTTCCCGACGATCTCATCAAGGACAGCCCGACGCTCCAGCTGACGGCCGCGATGCTCGCCGTGAGCGTGTCCGACGATCGCGTCACAC
>JAZBOM010000355.1:0-2013 GCA_036351205.1 Thermoleophilia bacterium
CACCCCGGCGATGTCGCCGCTGTGGCTGGGGCCGGTGACGAAGGTGACGCACGCGGGGAGTGGCCCGGCGTCGTCGTGGAGCCGGCCGAGCACGTCGCCCACGTGCGGCAGGAGCCGCGAGACCGGGAGCAGCAGACCGACGACCGGCGGCAGCAATGAGCAGCCGCGACCGCGGTCACCGTGATGGCGGAGGACGACGCTCCCCGTCTCGGCGATGCCCCACTCGGCCTCACTGATCCCGAAGTCGGCGCGGCGCGGATCGTCGGTCCAGAGCTCGCCCATCGCGGACCAGCGCAGAGAGGGCGCACAGCAGAGCGCGCTCCAACCCCGCTCGTACGCCATGGCTGCGATCGTCGCGTGGGCCTGGGCGCGATCGGACACCCGCGCGGCTTCGCCGCCGGCCTCGCCGAGGCGTGCCGCGAAGAGCCCGACGAGTCCGTCGAGGTCCGCCGGCGGCCCAGCTGCCGGAGCGGCTGCCGCCGGAGCCGTGCCCGGCTGCCCCCGGCGGGCGGCCACGCCGGGCGGCACGACCGGTGACGGCAGAGGGGCGTCGCCGGGCACCGCGGAGTGACGCAGCCGGGCGGCGACGCGGGCGATGAAGGCGTCCCGGTCCACGCTCAGCGCCCCCTCCCCGGCGAATCGTCGCGCGGGCGCCGGCGCCACAGCCGGGCGAAGCTCGCCGGCGCCGGCAGCGGGAGGTCGCGGGCGTCCGTCCAGGCACGCACGACACCGAGCCCGCGCAGCGGCCGGCTGCGGCGGGAGGCGCCCGGCCTGAGCCCGGGCCCGGCGTGGCGACCGGCGTGGCGCCCGAGCCCCGACGCCAAGAGCGGTCGCAGGGCGCTCGCGAGCCACAACGCCGCGTCCCACAGACGCCGCCGCGTGGCCAGTGCGGCGAAGGCCTTGAAGCCGAGGGCCCACCAGCGCGGCTCGGCGGCGGACCTCGAGCTTGGGCTCGATGCGGCGACATCCGCCCTCAGCTCGAGCAGCAGGTCGCTCAAGGGCACGCGCGCCGGGCAGGCGTCGTCGCAGGCGCCGCACAGGGTCGAGGCGAAGGGCAGATGCTCGCGGCCTTCGATCCCCCAAAGGAGCGGTGTGAGGACGGCGCCGATGGGCCCGGTGTAGACGGAGTCATACGCGTGGCCGCCCATCGTCCGGTACACCGGGCAGAAGTCGGCGCAGCTCCCACAGCGGATGCATTGCAGGACCGGCTGATACTTCGTGCCCAGGATGCGCGAGCGGCCGTTGTCGACGATCACGACGTGAAGCTCCTCGGGGCCGTCCGCGTCGCCCTCCCGCTTCGGCCCGGTGATGGCCGAGACGTAGGTCGTGATGCGCTCGCCGGTGCCTGCCCGGGTCAGCAGTGTGAGGAGCGGCTCGAGACTGCGCCAGTCGGGCACGAGCCGCTCCATGCCCATGACGACCACGTGGGTCGGCGGCAACGTGGTCGTCATCCGCCCGTTGCCCTCGTTGGTCACGAGGACGACGGTGCCCGTGGAGGCGATGCCGAAGTTGGCCCCGGAGACACCGAGGTCGGCGGTGAGGAACTTGTCGCGCAGCGTGCGGCGCGCCGACGCGGCGAGCGCGTCGGGTTCCTCGGGCAGGTCCTCGCCCGCGACTCGGGAGAGGATCTCGCGGATGCGCGACAGGCGCATGTGCACCGCGGGTCCGATGATGTGGTAGGGCCGCTCGCCGGCGAGCTGCGCAAGGTAGGCGCCGAGGTCGGTCTCGGTCACCTCGGCGCCTGTGGCGGCGAGCGCCGCGTCGAGGCCGATCTCCTCGCTGACCATCGATTTGGCCTTGACGACGCGGCGGACACCGTTGCGGCGAGCGAGATCGGCGACGTAGTCGCGCGCCTCGCGCGCGTCGGCGGCGAAGAACACGTGGCCCCCGGCGCGCTCGACGTTGCCGGCGAACTCGGCGAGGTAGCGGTCGAGATGCGCGACGGTGTGGCGCCGCACGGCGGCGACGGCGTCGCGCCACTCCTCGGCGTCGCCGAGGTCGTCGTGCGCCCAC
>JAZBOM010000356.1:0-4080 GCA_036351205.1 Thermoleophilia bacterium
CCCCGCCCCATCCAGTCACCCGATCTCAGGCGGCCGACGATGGACCGCGACCCGCGGGGTCGCGGGTCGCGGGAAGGTCAGCTCGGCAGGAGCTTCGCGACCTTCTCGAGGAGCACCTCGGGGTCGACCGGCTTGTCGATGAACGCCTGCACGGGGAGCCAGGCGTCGTCCTTGTCCTTCTCGGAGAACTTGCCCACGTAGATGCCCGCCTCGTTGACGGCGGTGAGCATGATGCGCGGCAGGTCGCGGGTGCGCTCGTCGTCCTTGAGCGCGCGCGCCATCTTGAACCCGGCGCCCGTGTCCTCGGGCATCATCACGTCGAGGATGACGAGGTCGGCGTCGAAGGCGAGGACGTTGTCGACGACGTCTTTGTCGTCGTTCTGTGAACCGACCACGTAGCCCTTGCTCTCGAGGACCATCGCGACCGACTCCACGATGCTCGGTTCATCGTCAACGATGTAGACACGCTTCACGACCTACCTCCAGTAGGGTGTCGGGCTCTCTCGACGAGCTATCATAGCTGGTGTCGTGCGACGGAGAGAGACGGGTGGGACGCACTCAAGACATCATCGCGCTGGTGGGTGAGGGAGACCGGGGGCGAGCGCTGCTCGAGGCGCTCCACGCCGCCCCGGGCCTCGAGGTCCGCTACTACTTCGACGCCGATCCCTCCTCTGCGGGGGCCGCGCTCGCCCGCGAGCGCGGGGTCCGCTGTCGCAGCGACGGCCGCTTCGACGACCTGGAGAGTGACGCCCAGGTCGACCTCATCGTGGAGACGACCGGCGACCCGGGTGTGCTCGCGGCGCTCGCGGCGGCGAAGCACCCGGGCACGCACCTGCTGGACCCCGCGGGCGTGCGCCTCGTCCTTCGCCTGCTCGAGGCGCGCCCCGAGGCCGCCGCCCTCCCGGAGCAGGAGCGGCGAGCCTACGACGAGCGCATCGCCGAGCTCACCGCGGCCGTCGAGCGCGCGCCCGTCGAGCAGGCCTGTTACGTCAGGCAGGCCTCGCACCAGGTCAAGACGCCGTTGTCCGCGATCCAGAGCTACGTCAACGTGATCCTCGGCGGGTACACGGGCGAGATCCCCGAGCGCACCCGCGGGATCGTCGAGAAGATCCACTCCCGCTGCGAGGCGGCGCTCACCAACCTCGCCAAGTGCCGCATGCTGGCCGACGTGCGCTGCAACGGTCGCGACGGGCTCGAGATGAGCACCGTGCACCTCAACGAGCTGGTGGGTCAGGCGGTCGAGCTCCGCGCCGAGCTCGCCGGCCGGCGCGGCATCGAGATCAAGCTCCTGGCGCACGAGGGCGCCGACCTCGTGCGCTGTGACGCCCGTACGACCGTCGTGCTCCTCACGGAGCTGGTCGAGAACGCCGTCGTCTACTCGCACGACGGCGGGCTCGTCGAGGTCTCCGTGGAGGCCGCAGCCGACGGCCGGCTCGCGGTCGTCGTGCGCGACCACGGCATCGGCATCCCCGAGCGTTGCCTGCCGCGGGTCTTCGACGAGGACTACCGCGCCGACCCCGCGGTCCAGCATCATCCGGACGGCGCCGGCGTGGGCCTCACCATCGCGCGCGAGATCGCCGGCCTTCACGGGTTCGACCTGTCGGTCGAGAGCGAGGAGGGGCGTGGCAGCGTGTTCACGCTGACCGTCCCGCCGGCGGCGTAAGCACCGGGGCCGCCGGCGCGACGGCGCGCGTCGGCGCGACGTCGCGAGTCGGCGGTCCGCCGGACTCTGCCGGCGCCCTGAGCGCGGGAGTCGGCGAGCCCACTCAGAGACCGACCAGGTGCTCGATCGCCGCGGCCGCATACGCCGGCACGCGATCGCCGACACACGCCGACAGCCCCGTCCCGTGCTCGACCCCCTGCGGTTCGATGCCCATCACGGCGAACGGCGGGATCGTGTAGCCCGCCGAGCGGGCCAGCTCCAGCACCTTGAGGGGGTCGCCCTCGTGGGTGCTGAAGCCGGCCAGCTCCTTCTGCGTCTCGACCTCGTCGGGCGCGAAGATGCGGTAGTCGCCCGGCTCCAGGCCGAGGTAGGCCGCGTCGACCACGAGCACGGCCTCCGTCTCGGGCCCCAGGTACGAGACCATGTTCAGGGCGTTCGTCGCCAGCTCGACGGCCGTGAAGCCGCGCTCGAGCCCGTTGGCGACGACGTGCTCGACGACGTGCACGCCGACGCCGTCGTCGCCGGCCAGGTAGTTGCCCAGGCCGATCAGGTAGCGCACTGTGCTCAGCGCACGAAGGTGACGTCGAGGTGGTGGGTCGAGCACGAGATGCACGGGTCGTAGGCCCGCACCAGCATCTCGAGCGCGAGTTCCATCTCCTTCTCGCCCGTGTCCGCCGCGAGCAGCTCGGGCACGAGCACGTCGAAGTCGTGCTGGATGTTGTTGTGGTTCTGGTTGGTCGGGATGATGCAGTTGCCGCCCTGGCAGATGCCGGCGGCGTCGTAGTCGTACTCGTGGAAGAGGATGCCGCGCGGCACCTCGACGGACTGGATGCCGCGGCCGTGCTTCGTCGGCTGCGCGAGCGGCTCGAGCGTGACCCCCGTCTCGAGGAGCTCGTCGATCAGGCGCAGCGAGTCGTAGACGCTGTGCACGATCTCGACGACCTGCGCCACGGTGTTCATGTACGGGTTCGTGCAGATCGGCTGCAGGCCGAGCGCCTCGGCGGCCTGCTTGGCCTCGGGCACGAGCATGTCGTAGTTGTTGTTGAACCGGGCCAGGGCGCCGGCCGCGTACGAATCCAGCTTGTTCTTCGTGTACTTGGCCGTCGACTGCGAGACGACGAACTCGTTGGTGACGAGCCTGTAGTCGGCCACCGGGTAGCGCTGCTTCGTGCCGTCGGGCAGCACCGACTGGATCCAGCCGTCGTAGAGGCCGTAGTTCTCGTCGCTCGAGAGGGCGAGGTACTCGGTGGGGCGGTCGAAGGCCGGGATGTTGGGGGCCAGCGCCGCCACGGTCTCGAGCGTCGCCTCGAGGTCGGGGACGGCCGCGACGAGCTTCTGCTTGAGCTCGGCGAGCTCCTTGACCGTCGGCACCTCGGCCATGCCGCCCGGGACGACCGTGGTGGGGTGGGTGGTGCGCCCGCCGATGAGCGAGCCCCACTCGTGGCACAGCCGCTTCAGACGCAGGGCACGAGCCACCACGTCGGGCATGGTCTCGACGAGCGGGAACACGGAGGGGGCTCCCGCGAGGTCCGGCGCGACGAGGATGTAGGCGTGCAGCACGTGGGAGTCGGCGTTCTCGGCGTGCTTGAGCAGCTCGCGCAGCTTCCAGCTCTGCTCGCTGATCTCGATGCCGAGGGCATCCTCGGTGGCCTTGACGGAGGCCAGGGTGTGGCCCACGGCGCAGATGCCGCAGATGCGGCTGGTGATGCGCGCCACCTCGGAGTAGTGACGCCCGCGGACCATGGACTCGAAGAAGCGCGGGGCCTCGGGGACCTGCCACTCGCACTTCTCGATCGCGCCGTCGGTCACGTTGACGATGATGTTGCCGTGACCCTCGACGCGGGTGAGGTGGTGGACGTCGATGTGGACGGTCGAGGTCATGAGGCCTCCAGAGCATTGGCGGTGAACATGCGTCCCTTCTCGGCGGCGCGCTGCGGCGTGAAGCCCGCCTGTTCCACGAGGACCTTCTCGAAGGCCGGCAGGTTGGGCTCGTCGACGAACCCGCGGCAGGCCTCGCAGGGGATGCCGGCGGCCGGGCACGGCGCGCCGCACCCGGCGCGGGCGACCATACCCATGCAGTGGTCGCCCTCGTGGAAGCGGCAGACCGTCTCGCGGCGCTTGCACTCGACGCAGACCGGATAGTTCGGGATCACCGGCTCCTTGCCGTGGAGCAGGTGGAGCAGGATCTGCAGCACCTCGTACTTGTTCACGGGGCAGCCGTAGGCGTAGTAGTCGACCTTGATGACGTGGTCGACGCCGTAGGCCTTCTTGGAGTCGAGGTGCGGCAGGTCGGAGTCGGTGCCGTACACGAACTGCTTGTAGTCGGGCTGGTGGTTCTTGAGCGCGTTGATGCCGCCGGTGGTGGCGCACTGGCCGTAGGCGATGACGATCGCGGCGCGCTTGCGGATCTCCATGAG
>JAZBOM010000357.1:0-4352 GCA_036351205.1 Thermoleophilia bacterium
GCGGCCGCCGCGCTGGCCGTCGCCTTCGCGGTCGCCGGTGCGGCCGGCGCCGGAGGGCTCGGCGCCTGGCTCGCGGCGGCCGTCGCGGTCATCGCCGCCGTCGCGCTGGCCGGTGTCGCCTGGGGTCGCGCGCGGCCCCCCGCCGACGGCCTCGGGGTCGCCCGCGAGCGCAGCGAGGATCTCGCGCGCCGCCTCGGGCTGCCCGCTGTGGCATCGTCCGCCGAGCTCGACGCCCTCGAGGCGCGCCTGAGGGCCGAGCGCACCGCGCGCATCGAGTACGAGGGTCTGCGACGGCGGCTCGACGACGACGATGCCGCGCTCGGTCGTGCGCGGGCGGCGCTCGACCAGCGGCATGCCGAGGGCGCAGAGGTGACCGCGCGACTGGTCGAGGCCGAGGAGGAGTGGCGCCGCTTCAAGGCCGAGCGGGGCTTCCCGGCGACGCTGTCGACGGAGGGGACCGTCGAGTGGCTCGCGGCCCTCGACCGTTGCCGCGAGGCACTGGGCCGGCGCGACGAGGCATCTGCGCACGTAGCCATGCTCGACGGCGAGGCGCGTGAGTGGGAGACGACGGCTCGCGACGCCCTCGTCGCGGCCGGTCGCGAGGTCGCGCACCTCGACACGGCCGGTCTCGAGCGGGCGCTCACCGAGGCCTGTGCTGCGGCAGACCGGCGCGCTGAGCTCGAGCGGCGGGTGCTCGAGGCCGAGCAGGAGCTGCGGGCCCGCTTCCCGGCCGCCGACGACGCGGCTCGTGTGCGGCAGGAGCTGGCCCAGGCCGACCCCGACGTGTGGGCGGCGGGGCTGCGCGAGGCCGACGCCCGGATCGCCGAGCTCGAGCGCGAGCAGGAGCAGGCGATCCGCGAGCACGAGAACGCCCGCCGGCGGCGCCAGGAGCTCGAGGCCTCGGCCGACGTGGCGCGGCTCCAGGCGGAGCTGGAGGGACTGCGGGCCGAGCTCGACGACGCCGTCGCGCAGTATCGCGAGCTCAGGCTGGCCCAGGCGCTGATCGACCGCACGCTGCGCGAGTTCATGCGCACGCGCCAGCCCGCCGTGCTGGCTGCGGCCGGCGCGGCCTTCGGGCGCGTCACCGCCGGCCGCTACACGGCGGTGGTCCAGCCCGAAGAGGCCGAGGACGACCTCCGGGTGCTCGGTGCCGACGGCGTCGCGAAGACGCTGGCGACGCTGAGCCGCGGGACCGCCGAGCAGCTCTACCTGTGCCTCCGCCTCGGGCTGGCACGGGAGTTCGCCGCGCAGAGCGTCGCGCTGCCCTTCGTGATGGACGACTGCCTCGTCGACTTCGACCCGGAGAGGGCCGCAGCCATGGCCGCGGTGCTGGTCGAGTTCGCGGCGGCCAGCCAGGTCGTGGTGTTCACCTGCCATCCCGACACGGCGACGATGCTGCTCGAGGCTTCGGGTGGCGAGGCGGCGGTCGTCGAGCTGTGACGGCGAGTGTCGCGCCCGCCCCGAGAGGCGACGGGGTACGACGCGGCACGGCGCCGGAGCGGTAGCGCCGCAGAGAAGAGCAGCAGAGCTGTAGAGCGTGCGGCGGGTGTAGAGAAAGAGGTGGCGGGCGGTGGATGGGCCTTCGCACCGCCCGCCAGAGCACAGGGGTATCATGTCGACCGCCGCCTGGGGCCGGCGGCGGCCAACGTTGCGCTCCTGCCGCGATCTCGGAAGGACGGCCGGAACGCGCAATGCCGATGCTCTGCAGCGGCTCGGCAGGGACACCCCAATGAGTCCAACGCCGGAACGCCCGCGGTGTTAACCAACTGTGTGAACGGTCGTCGGCGACCCGAAGGGCCCGCGCGGCGAGCGGGTGAGACGCTTCGGTGGTTCAGGCGAGCACGGTCAGGGCGGCGGGGATCACATCGATCACGAGGGGCACGTCCCCGAGCGGCTCGCCGTCCACGTCCAGGGGGAAGACGCGGCCCGCGCCCGGCGGCGTCGCCGGCGTGAGCTCGAGGCGGCGACAGGCGAAGTGCCCGACGCCGCGCTTCGTCAGGTGGGTGCCCGAGTAGATGCTGGCGAAGTCCTTCAGCATCGTCACGCGCGACCGCCGCTCGATGGTGACGACGTCGAAGAGGCCGTCGTCGACGAGGGCGCCCGGGGCGATGCGCATGCCGCCGCCGAAGGTGTGGCCGTTGCAGACCGCGACGGCGAAGCCTTCGAGCTCACGCTCGATCGTGCCGCCGTCCTCCGAGGTGGCGCGGCAGGACAGACGCCGGCGCCGGCACGCGGCGAGCGCGGCGATCGTCGCCAGCATGTACGCCGGGCGGCCGCCGAGCCGGTCGGGCAGGGAGGCGACGTAGCGGTCGACGAGGCCGCCGACGCCGGCCGAGAGGACGTTCACCCAGTAGCACTCCGCAGCGCGGCCGTCGTTGCCCTTGAACCCGGCCCGGCCGACGTCGACGATCCGCCGTCGCCCCGCGCCCAGGGCGTCGAGGTAGGCGGCGGTGTCGTGGGCGAGGCCGAGCGAGCGGCCGAAGTCGCTGCCGGTGCCGACGGCGAGGATCGCCAGCGCCGGTCCGGCCGGCGGTCCTTCGGCGAGAAGACCGTTCGCGACCTCGTGCACCGTCCCGTCGCCGCCGAGGGCCACGACGAGCTCGCGTCCCGCGGCGGCTGCGCCCCGCGCGAGCTCGGCCGTGTGGCCGGGGCGGGCGCTGATCACGAGGTCGACGTCACCGACGCGCTCGCGGACCGCGGCGAGCAGCGCCTCGATGGCGCCGGCGCTGTGGCCGCGACCGGCGGCTGGATTGGCGATGACGAGAGGGCGCGACACCCGCAGAACGCTACCAGACCGGCACTGGGTTGGGGAGGCGCGTGAACGGCGCTGCAGGCGCCCGCGGCGCGCACGGGGGGCGGCTGAAACGCGCTGCCGGCCGCCCGTACCGCGGTCGGGGAGTCGGGTGACGGCCGCTGCAGGCGCCTGTGGCGCGGTCGGCGAGGCACGCGCCTGACGCACAGCGCCCGCGGTGGCGGCCGCTCAGGAGATCCGGTCGACGACGTCGCGGCCGGTCACGTCACCCGGGCGAAACCCCCTCCGGCGCTCAGACGACTCCGGCGGGCGTGCGGACCGGATCCTCGACCTGCACGAAGGCGCGGCACGAGTGCGTGCACAGTCCGCAGTCGGTGCACAGCGCGTGGTCGATGCGCGGGGCGGAGTGGATGTCGTCCTGGATGATGGCCCCGGTGGGGCAGGCGTGGACGGTGGGGCAGGGGTGGTTCTGCGGGCAGAGACGCTCGTCGACGGCGATCATGGGGCCTCCGTGGGTCGTGCACGGTCGGTCGTGCACGGTCGTGGATACTGTCGGAGTCTATACCCCCAGGGGGTATATGTCGACACCGAAGCCGCCCGGCGTCGCTGCGATATCATGACGTCTCGGTCGGTCGGTCGGTCGGTCGGTCTGGTCGGCGAGTCGACGGAGGAGCCCCGGTGAGCAACGACGACACGTTCGTGACGCGCAACGATCCCCTCCTCGTCAAGATGGCGGATGGGTGCCCGCTGCCGTTGCGGCTGCTGGGCCCGCGCGACGATGCCGGCGCGCCGGCCGTGCTCCTGCTCGCCGGCGGCGACGGGTCGATGGGCTGGTGGCGTGCGTTGCTGCCGGCGCTCTGTCTCGACGAGACCGAGAGGCGGCTGTACGCGCCGCTCGCGCCGCGTGAGCCGTTCGACGCCGCCCTTCGGGTCGCGGTGTGGGACGCGCGGCCCGGCCGCCGCCGACGCCCTGCGCATGGCCCGCGGTCTCTTCGACGGTCCCGTCCACCTGCTCGGTCACGGTCGTGGCGGGGTCGCCGCGGCGATGGCCGCCCTCGAGGCCCCCGAGCTCGTCGCATCGCTCACGCTGGTCTCGACGCCGCTCGCGACCGACGAGGCCGTTGCCGGCGATCTCGCGCTGTCGGGCCCGGAGAGCGTCGCGAGGGCGCTGGCCCCGGGCTGGGCCGAGCAGCACGCCGACGTCGCGGAGGCGCTCCTCGCCGAGGCCCGACGGTCGGCGGCCTGGGCGGACCGGCTCGGAGCCCGCGGCTCGTCCGCGGGCATTGCCGCGCTCGAGGAGTCCGACCTCGGGGAGCGTCTTCTGGCGCTCGGTCGGCCGTTGCTGCTCATCCATGGCCTGCTGGATGCGCTCGTGCCGCCCGACAGGGCCCGTGTGCTCGCGCGGCGGGCCGGGGCGGGGGCGCGGCTGGTCGAGCTCGGCGGCGGTCACCTGCTGCCCGTCGAGTGCGCCGCGGAGGTCGCGGCGGCCGTCCTCGAGCAGGTGGCCGCCGCCGGCCGCCGCTGAGACCCACCGCGCCCGCTGACTCCCACCGCGCCGGCTGAGGTCGACCGCCGCCGCCGTTCGCCGCGTCCGTCCTGA
>JAZBOM010000358.1:0-6664 GCA_036351205.1 Thermoleophilia bacterium
GCCGCCACCGTGCGCTGGAAGTGCAGGATCCCCTGACGCGCCTGCTCGAGGGTGTACAGCGGGAAGGCGCGCTCGGCCAGGGCGCTCGGCCCCTCGCGCAGCGTGCCGGCCGGGCTCCCGTCCGGCAGGCGCTCGATGACCCCGTTGTCGGGGTCGGGGGTCGCCGCGCCGATACCGGCGCGGCGGAGGCCGGCCGAGTTCAGCCACGCCGAGTGGTAGCTGTCGTCGAACAGGATCACCGGCCGGTCGGGGACGACGGCGTCGAGGTCGGCGGCCGCCGGCCCAAGGCGCGGCATGTAGGTGTCGCTCCAGCCGTAGCCGCGGATCGCCGGCAGCTCGGGGTGTTCGCCCGCGTACCGCGCGACGGCGGCGACGCACTCGGCCACCGAGCGGCACCCGGCGAGGGAGACGTCGTAGAGCTCCTCGACCGCCGCCGAGGCGTGCATGTGGGCGTCGATGAAGCCCGGCAGCACGACGCGGCCGCCGAGGTCGAGGACCTCGGTGCCGGCGCCGGCGAGGCCCTCGACCTCGGTGGCCGAGCCCACGGCCACCACACGACCCCCACCGACGGCGACGGCCTCGTGCCGCGAGCGCGCGGCGTCGGCGGCGTACACCACAGCGTTGGTGAGGATGAGGTCAGGGGCGAGCGCGCGGTCGGTGGACATCGTGCCTCCGTCTTTGGTAGGAGCCTGTGGAGAGACCATACAGGCTCACGGGCCGCGGAGGCCAGACGCCCGGCGCGTGGCGCCTCAACGATGGTGCCGTCGCTCGGTCGGCGTGCCGCTGGGGATACCGTCAGCGCTGAAAGGTGAACCCGAAGCCCGGATCCTGCTCGAGCGGCACGAGGGGGCTCCGCGGGACGCCGCCGCGGGCCTCGCCGTGGTAGTCGCGCGGGGCCACGTCGTTGGGCCCTCCGGCGTAGAAGAGACTCGCCAGAGCCTGGATCTGGTCGCGGCCGATCCCCAGCTCGAACTGCCCGCCGCCGTAGAGCTCGATGCCCTCCGCCTGGGCGCGCTCGACGGTCTCGAGAAGGCCGCCGAGCGAGCCGAAGCGCGACGGCTTGACGTTGAGGTGACGCGGCCGCACCGGCAGGGCTTCGACGTCGGCCCAGGAGTGGATCGGAGCGTCGAAGCTGAAGCGGCCCTCCTCCCCGCACAGAGCCGCCCGCAGGTCGTCGCCGAGAGCGGGGTCTTCGAGAAGGGCACCCGGGAAGGCCGTCGCGACGGCGCGATACAGCTCGGCGTCGGGGGCGTTGTCGACCGGCGTGCCCTCGTAGTAGGCCTTGAAGTCGAGGGCGCGCACCCGACCCGTGGCGGCGATGCGCGCCATGGTGTCAGCGTCCCACTCCGGGGTCGGGTCGAGCTTGAACTCGAGCTCGGGGTCGACCTCGAGCCAGGGCCGGATGTCGAGGCGTGTCGAGACCACGAAGCGCACCGGGCGGTACTCGCGGCCGAGCGCCGCGCCGAGGGAGACGCCGGCCTGCCTGAGGGCCAGGTCCAAGGCGGCGCTCTCGAAGGCCCAGCGCCGGTAGGTCTCCTGGCCGGCCATCGTCGGGCCGCCGGCCGGGAAGAGGTCGAGCTCGCCGAGACGCCGCGAGTACTCGTCGAACGTGCTGTGACCCGACAGCGGCAGGTCGAGCGGGAAGCCGTCGTGGTCCTCGGCGACGTAGGTCACGTCCTCCCCGCGCCCTTCGTGCCCGCCGCCGTGCAGAACCACGGTGGTGGTGACGCGGCGGAACCCGCTGGAGACGTCGAGCTCGTGACGCTCGGTCTCGTACCCGTCGATCACGAGGCCGAGCTCCGCGAGCCGCCCGTACGCCGCCTGTGCCGCTCTCCCGCTCGCCATGTCTCCTCCAGGCATAGTTGCGTCGTCAACTATCCTCACTCTTCCCGGCGGCCCCGCGCCTGAAGCACGCCGGCCCGCATGGGGGTCCGCGCGCGGCCGGCACCGCGACCCGCAGCGGCCGCGCGCATCCGCCTCTGGTAGACTCCGGCGGGCGTCCCTCCGGCCGCCCCCACCGCCCAGCGACGAGAGAAAGACGCACGCCATGAGCCAGACTCGATCCTCCGCCGGCCCATCGTCAGCGCCCGACGCGAGCGTCACCCCCCGGGCCGCGTACGCCGGCACCCGCGACTACATCGCCGCCCCCGAACTGCTGCAGACCGTCGAGGTCGCGCGCCGGCTCGGCCGCCCGCTGCTCATCAAGGGCGAGCCGGGCACCGGCAAGACGATGCTCGCCGTGAGCATCGCCGAGGGCCTCGACATGCCGCTGATCACGTGGACCGTCAAGTCGACGACCAAGGCGCAGGACGGTCTCTACGTCTACGACACCGTGCAACGCCTCTACGACGGGCAGTTCGGCGAGGGCGACGTGAGCGACATCGCCCGCTACATCAAGCTCGGCAAGCTCGGCGAGGCCTTCACCGCACCCCAGCAGGTCGTGCTCCTCATCGACGAGATCGACAAGGCCGACCTCGAGTTCCCCAACGACCTGCTCTGGGAGCTCGACCAGATGGAGTTCTCGATCCCCGAGACGCACGCGACGGTCAAGGCGATCCACCGCCCGGTCGTCGTCATCACCTCGAACGCCGAGAAGGAGCTGCCCGACGCCTTCCTGCGACGCTGCGTCTTCCACTACATCGAGTTCCCCGACGAGGCGATGATGGCGCGCATCGTGCAGGTGCACGTGCCCGACCTCGACCGCCGCCTGCTCGACCTGGCGATCGAGGCCTTCTACTGGCTGCGCGAGGTGCCGGGGCTGCAGAAGAAGCCCTCCACGAGCGAGCTCATCGACTGGGTGCAGGCCCTGGCCCGCGGCGGCGCCGACCACGACGAGATCACTCGGCGCCTGCCCTTCATGGGCGTGCTCCTCAAGAAGGACCACGACGTCGACGCCGCCCGCCGGGCGCTGGCCCGTGCCGGCAGCCGCTGAGCAGCCCGGGCGGGCCGGCGGCGAAGCCGTGCGGCCGGCTGATGCCGCGTCACGCTCGCGCGGCGCCCCGTTCGGCGACTTCTTCTTCCTGCTCCGCGCCCACGGCGTGCCGGTCACGGTCACGGAGTGGCTCGCCCTCATGCGGGCGCTCGCCCTCGGCCTCGCCCCCTGCAGCCTGACGCAGTTCTACCACGTGGCCCGCGCCACCCTCGTGAAGTCGGAGGCCTGGTTCGACCACTTCGACCAGGCCTTCACCGCCGCCTTCGACGGCATCGAGACGCCGGACGAGATCGCCGACGAGGTCTGGCGCTGGCTCGCCGGCCCGCTCGAGGCGCCCGGCCTGTCGGAGGACGAGCGCCGGGCGCTGGCCGCCGCCCTGGAGCTCGAGGGCGTCGACCTCGAGGAGCTCCGGCGGCGCTTCGAGGAGCGCCTTGCCGAGCAGAGCGAGGCTCACCACGGCGGCTCCTACTGGGTCGGCACCGGCGGCACGTCGGCCTTCGGCCACTCCGGCATCCACCCGGGTGGCATCCGCGTCGGCGGCGCGAGCCGCGGCCGCACGGCCGTGAAGGTCGCCGCCGAGCGCCGCTACCGGGGCCTGCGCACCGACGTGCGCGTCGAGGTGCGCCAGTTCGAGCTCGCCCTGCGGCGCCTGCGCCAGCTCTCCTCGCGCCACGAGGGCGCCGCCGACGAGCTCGACCTCGAGGAGACCGTGGAGCAGACCGCCGACCACGCCGGGCGCCTCTCGCTCGTCTGGCGCCGCAGCCGCAGGAACGCCGTGAAGGTCGTCCTCCTCATGGACGTCGGCGGCTCGATGGACCGCTACGTCCACCTCTGTAACCGGCTCTTCAGCGCGGTCAACAACCAGACCCACTTCAAGGACCTGCGTAGCTACTACTTCCACAACTGCGTCTACGACCACGTGTACACCGACCCGCTGATGTCGGAGGCGACCGCGGTCGCCACGCCGCACCTGCTGCAGGAGCTGAACGGCGACTACCGCCTGATCCTCGTCGGCGACGCGGCCATGGCGCCGAGCGAGCTCATGAGCCGCTACGGCATCATCTGGTGGGGCCACGCGAACCCGGAGCCCGGCATCGACTGGCTGTGGCGCCTGCGGCGCCACTTCGACCACTCCGTGTGGCTCAACACGATCCCCGCGTCGCAGTGGGAGACCGCCTACGGGGCCACCACCATCCGCCGCGTCGGCGAGGTCTTCCCCATGTTCGAGCTCACCGTCGACGGCCTCAGCGCCGCGGTGAAGAAGCTCATGGTGCGGTACTGACAGGAGACCCGGCGGCGGCGGCGAAGAGCGCGCCGGAGGGCATGGTCCGGCACGACGGATCGAGGTGGGGAGAGACCATGGACGACGCCGGCGGCGACCGCCGCGAAGCCAGCACGCTGAACGACGCGCACATCCAGGTGGCCGACGGAGAACGCGGCCTCGGCGCCCCGGTCGCCGCCACGCTGGCGAGCCTCGCGGAGCGCCTCGCCGTCGCGCTCGACTGCTCCGAGTGCTGCTTCTACGAGTTCCTGGCCGACCGCGACACCGTCCTGCCCCAGGCGATCTGGAAGCTGGAGCTCACCGATGACGACCGCGCCTGGGTCGGCGTCGAGAACCACCTCAACCGGCAACGGCGGGTCGCGCCCGTCTTCCACGAGCGACGCATCGTGGTCACCCAGGCCGACGAGGAGGAGCTCGACGCCGGCGAGCGCGAGAGCATGGCCTACTGGGGCGAGCAGACCGCGCTGTACGCGCCGATCCTCAGCGGCGACGAACTGCTCGGCGTCGTCGAGCTCATCGAGCACCGCCGGCGACGCGACTTCGGCGACGCGGACCTCCGCCTCGTCGCCGCCCTCGCCGACATGGCCGGGCTGGCGATCGAGAACGCGCGCCTCTCCCACCGCCTCGAGGAGCAGGCGACGACCGACGGCCTGACCGGCCTCTTCAACCACCGGTACTTCTACGAGCGCCTGAACGCCGAGATCGCCCGCGCCCGGCGGTACGAGCTGCAACTCTCGCTGTTGATGCTCGACCTCGACGACTTCAAGCACTTCAACGACCTCTTCGGGCACCAGGCCGGCGACCGCGTGCTGGCCGAGGTCGGCCGGATCATGCGCGCACAGCTGCGCAACGGCGTCGACATCCCCTGCCGCTACGGCGGCGAGGAGTTCGCCGTGATCCTCCCCCACACTCCGGCGCCGGGCGCCGCCGTCGTCGGCCGCCGCCTGAGCGAGCAGGTCAGCGCGCTCGTCGGCACGAGCGTCACCGTCGACCCTGCTCGCCTCGCCGGCGAGCGCCTGCGGCGGACGATCGCCGACGCCTCATTCCCGGGGCGCCGCCCCGACGAGACCGCCCATGTCACGACCAGCGTCGGCATCGCCGACTACCCGAGACAGGCCGACGAGGCCGACGCGCTGGTGGGCTGCGCCGACAAGGCGCTGTACGTCGCCAAGCGCCGCGGCAAGAACCGCGTCGAGGTCTACGAGTAGCCACCGCCGGCCGCGGCGGCGCGGTGCGGCGTCCCCCCGCCTCGGCCTCCTGTAGGATGACCCGGCACCGTCAAGGAGGAGAGATGGCACGCCGCGACCGCAAGACCAGCACGACCGACCTCGACCTGCTGCGCGAGCTCTGCGCCGCTCCGTCGCCGACAGGCTTCGAGGGGCCGGTGCAGAGCGTCGTGCGACGGCGTCTCTCCGCCACGGCCGAGACCGCCGGCGACCCGCTGGGCAACGTCTGGGCCGATGTCGCGCCCGACGGGGCCCCGCACGTGCTGGTCACCGGCCACTGCGACCAGATCGGCCTGATCGTCACGTACGTCGACGACCACGGGTACGTGAGCTTCGACGCCGTCGGCGGCGTCGACCGGCAGCTGCTGCCGGGCCGGCACCTCGTGATCCACGGCCACAAGGGCCCGGTCGACGGCGTCGTCGGCCGCAAGCCCACCCATGTGATCCCCAAGGACGAGCGCGGCAAGGCGCCCGAGCTGCACGAGCAGTGGGTCGACATCGGCGCCGGCAGCCGCGACGAGGCGCTCGGCCTCGTCGCGATCGGCGACCCGATCACCTTCCAGGCCGAGTTCCTCGCGCTCGCCAACGGGCGCTACGCGTCGCCGGCCTTCGACGACCGGGCCGGCGTGTACGTCGCGCTCCGCGCCCTCGAGCACTACGCGGCCGCGCCGGCGAACGCCCGCCTCACCGCTCTCTCGACGGTACACGAAGAGACGACCTTCATGGGCGCCAGGGCCGCCGCCCTGCGCTTCCGTCCCGACGTCGCCGTGGTCGTCGACGCCGACTTCGCGAGCGACGACCCCGGCGTCGACCCGAAGAAGCTCGGCGGCGAGGTGAAGCTCGGCGGGGGACCGATCATCCACAGAGGCGCCGCCAGCAACCGGCGTCTGGTCGAGCTCGCCCTCGAGGTAGCTGCCGCCGAAGGCATCCCGCACCAGGTCAAGGCCGTCGCCGGGGCCACGCAGACCGACGCCGAGGAGCTCATGGCGTCGGTCCAGACGGCCACCCTGTCGTTCAGCCTGCCGGTGCGCTACATGCACTCGGCGCTCGAGGTCATGGACCCCGACGACGCCGAGGCCGGCGCGCTGCTCGCCGCGGCCCTCACGCGCCGCCTGGCGCAGGACTGGACTCCGCAGCGCTTCGTCCCCGGGGTCTGAGCAAGACCTGGACCGGATCGTCTCGCCGCCGCGGCGAGCCGACCTCGATGCCGTCGCGAACGGCCGC
>JAZBOM010000359.1:0-5149 GCA_036351205.1 Thermoleophilia bacterium
GACGGTCGCCGGCGCGATCGAACTTGACGACGAACCAGTCGGGCGTGCCGGCCCGACCGCCGGAGAACCAGCCGCAGACGATGAGGTTGCCGTCGCCGTCGGCGGCGATGCCTTCGACCCACTCGTCGACCTCGACCCCGCGGCTCCACGAGCGGACCCACTTGCGCGTGCCGTCCGGGCGGTAGCGCGCGATGATGACGTCGTACTTGTCGCGGGCGAGGCGCAGGATCGAGCAGGCGACGTAGATGTCGCCGGTCGGCGCCGAGGTGACGTGGACGTTGGCGACGACCCCGGGGGTCCTCGCGTTCCAGATGTCGCGCCAGAGGAACGTGCCCGGCGCCGCCGTCGCGCCGGCTGTCGGCGCGAGCAGGAGCACCAGGAGAAGCCCCGTGAGCACGAAGAGCGTCGCGCGGGCGGCCGCCCGCGCGGTCGGTCGGTCCTGACGCATGGTCTCCCCCTTTGGACGCGGCGCCCTGCCGACGCCGGGGGCCCCGACGGCGCGCGCCTCACACCCTCAACGCACCCGCGAGCGAGCGAGTACGGCGAACATCAGAACCAGTGTACACCGTGAGTCACCAGGCTGAGACGGGAGCAAGGCGCTCACGGCGCGGGCGCGCCGCAGCGGGGCCGAGACGAGGCCCGGCCGCCTCGCGGCGGCCGGGCCTCGTCTTCACGTCCTGCTGGCCGACGTGCGCCACAGACGGCACGCCGGAGTCGGTCGCTATCTCGGGTAGCGGAGCAGCACCAAGCTGGTACCGCTGTGAGCGACGACGTAGGCGGACTTCGAGGTCACGTGCATGTCCTGCCCACTGTCGGACTCAGACGCCACATCGTACACGGCGTTCCAGCGCTCGGCGCCGGCGGCGTCGAAGGACCACGTGACCGCCGCCCCAGCGACGGACCCGGTCACCCAGACGTTGCCGCCGAGGGCGACGAACATCTCGTTGAACTGGTCGCCCAGCACGTTGCCCGGCCCGGTCGACTCGAAGCCCCACTGCGACACGCCGTCCGCGTCGTACTGCGTGAGCAGAGCGTTGGAGTCGTCGTCGTGGACCTGGAAGCCGGCGAAGACGCTGGCGCCGAGACCGTCGATGCCGGCACACAGGTACTCGTCGTTGGTGGTGCTGCCGTAGTCGAGGGACGCGGCCATGAGCGACTCGCCGTCACGCGAGTACGTCAGCGCGTAGCCGTGGGTGAAGGTCGGATCCTCGTCGACGGCCTTGACCGCGACGACGACGCCGGTCTTGCGCACGGCGATGTCGACGCCGGTCTCCTCGTACTGCATGTTGAACGGCAGGACCCACTCGGCGGTGCCGTCCGGCGCGTACTTGAGGGTGACGGCGTCCTTGTTCAGGTGGTTCTTCTGGTCGGTGCCCTCGAAGCCCGTCACGTAGATGTTGCGCGCGGCGTCGATGGCCATGGCCACCGGCTCGTCGTCGAGCTGGGCCGCACCCTTGAACGTGCGCGCCCACACGCTGTCACCGTTGGGCTTGTACTTGACCGTGCGCCAGTTCTTGCCGCCCGTGAGCTGGGTGACGAACCCGGTGACGAAGATGCGGCCGTACTTGTTGACGACCACGTCGACGGCGCGATCGTCGTCGCCGGCGATCCCACCCGTCGTCTTGGCCCACTGGAGGTAGCCGTCGCGGTCGTACTTGAGCACGAACCAGTCGTCCTGACCGCCCTTGTCGTACGACCCGACGACGATGAGGTTGCCGTTGGGATCGGTCGCGACGCCCTCGACCATCTCGTTGATGGCGGTGCCGCGGCTCCACGAGCGGACCCACTTGCGGGTGCCGTCCGGCCGGTACTTCGCCACGATCACGTCGTAGGTCGAGTACGACGGGCGGAAGACCGAACAGGCCGTGAAGATGTCGGACTTGGCCGAACGCACGACCTGGGCGTTCGTCACCTCACCGGGTGACTTGGCGCTCCAGACATTGGTCCAGAGCGGCTCGACCGGATCGGCCGCGAAGGCCGCCGGTGCGAGCAGCAGAGCGGCGACCACGATCAGAAGCAGGACGATCGTGCCCCTCGTCGCCTGGCTCACCGGAGTGCTGCAGACTCCCATGGTTCCCCCTTGTAGTGTTTGCGACGGCCCTCAGTATAGTCAGAGCCTGCGAATATTCAAGGAGGACTTCGAGCGAGTCGGGGAGTGCACCACGTCGCAGGCGCGTCCGGGGCCGGCCGCCTCCCGGCGGCCGGCCCCGGACGGACACGCGCTGCGCCGCCCGCGCGGGCGCGCAGCCTCCCGCCTCAGCGGGCGTACTTCATCAGCACCAGGCTGTCGCCGCTGCGCCCCGCGACGTAGACGGCCTTTCCGCTCACGGAGAGCGCGTCGCCGCTGTCGGCGATGACCGCGTCGTAGACCCCGTTCCAGCCGTACCAGCGGGCCGCGCCGGCGGCGTCGAAGGACCAGGTGACCGCCGTTCCGGCGACAGCCCCGGTCGCCCAGACCGTACCGTCGACGGCGACGTAGAGGTCGTTGAACTGGTCGCCGAGCAGGTCGCCGGGGGCCGACTGGTTGACCGACCAGTCGGACACGCCGGTGGCGTTGTACTGCATCAGCCGTGCGGTGGAATCGGCAGTCGCCGTCATGACGGAGTACCCGCCGAAGACCCAACGGGAGAGACCGTCGATCCCGGCGCAGAGGAACTTGTCGGTCACGGTGTTCGCGTCGTCCAGCGGCGCGGCCCACACGGGCTCGCCGGCACGCGTGTACTGCAGCGCCGTGGCACGCGTGGCCACCGCGTCCTGATCGATCGTCGCCACCGCGACGACGACGCCGCTCTTGCGTACCGCGACGTCGACGCCGGTGTCCTCACCCTTGTCGTTGTACTTCGCGACCCAGGTGCGCACGCCGTCCTTCGTGTACTGCACGGTGACCGCGTCGGTGCGCACGTGATCCGCGGTGCCCTCCATGCCCGTGACGTAGATGTTCCTGTCGACGTCGATGGCGATGGCGGACGGCTTGTCGTCGAGCTTGTCCGAACCCTTGTAGCTGAGCGACCAGGACGTGGCGCCCTTCGGCGTGATCTTCATCGTGCGCCAGTCGGTGCCGCCGGTACTCTGCGTGATGTAGCCCGTGACGAAGATACGACTGCGGCCGTTCACGACCAGGTCGACGGCCCGGTCGTCACCGCCGAAGCTGCCCCCCACGGTCTTCGTCCACAGGAGGGTGCCGTTGCGCCCGTACTTGAGGACGAACCAGTCGGGCGTGCCACCCTTGCCGCGGTCCGTCCAGCCGCAGACGATCAGGCGGCCGTCAGGGTCCGACGAGATGCCTTCGACCCAATCGTCGTAGGACGTACCCCGGCTCCAGGAGTGCACCCAGACCCGGGTGCCGTCCGCCCGATAGCGGGCGACGATCACGTCGTACTTGCCGGTCGTCGGGCGCAGGATCGAACACGCCGTGTAGACCTCCCCGAACGGCGTCCTGGCCACGTGCACGTTCGTGACGACTCCCGGGGTCTTCGCGTTCCACGTGGTGCTCCACTCCGGCGCCACCCCGCCGTTCGCGAGAGCGGCCGGCGCCAGCACCAGCACGGCGACCACCACCGCGAGCGCGACGAGACTCCACCGTGTGATCGGCCTTGTCGGCCGCCTGCCCTGCCCCATGGTCCCCCCTTGGTTGTGTTCGCTTCGACACTCATTATAGCGTCGGAACATCCTCGTACAAGGGTGCCGCGCGCTTGGCCGCCACGGCGACAACGGGCTGACCGCGAGCGCGCCGTGCGCTACTGTGCTCCCGTGCCTCCGCACGGTACCGCAGACACGCCTCTCCAGTCGATGCCCTTCGGCGGCGTGGAGAGCGGGCCGTCGTCGGCCGCCCCCGCGCCGTCGTCGGCCGCCCCTGCGCCGTCGTCGGTCGACGGGCCCGCCCACGCAGCACCGTCCGACGGCCTCACCCCGTTGTCCCCCTTCGTGAGCACCAAGCTGCGCCTCCTGACCTGGATCGCCGTCGTCGCCGTCGTCTGGGTGCACGCCTACAACCTCGGCAGCCGGGCGCGCCTCGGCGAGAACTCCCCGGACATGTCCGGCGCTCCCGGCGTGGTGGGCTTCGTGCAGTACCTCGTCTCGCAGGCGCTGGCGCGCTGGCCGGCCGCCCTTCTGTTCGCCATCTCCGGGTTCCTCTTCTTCCGTACTCTGGTACCGGCGGCCGACCGATTCCTCGCCAAGTACCGGCGACGGGCGCGCACGCTGGCGGTCCCGTTCCTGCTCTGGAGCGCGTGGGGTGTCGTCCTGTACGTCATCCTCCACGCCCTGCCCCTCGACTCGGGCTACATGTCGGCCGGGGCGCTCGAGCGACTCACGCCGGCCGCGCTTCTCGAGATGCTGCTGGTGCGCCCCGTCGCGTATCCATTGTGGTTCCTGCAGGCGCTCCTGCTCTGCGTGCTCGTCTCGCCGCTCCTGTGGGTCATGGTGCGCTCCCTGCAGGCGGCAGCGCTCCTGCCGTTCGCGGCCCTGTGGCTGTTCAACGTCGGTGTCGGCGGCTCCAACTACGTCAACTTCAAGGCCCTGCTGTTCTTCACCCTGGGAGCGCTCATCGCCGTGCGGCTGCGTGAAGGCCGGTGGGTACCGCTGACAGGCCCCGGAGCCGCCGAGCGCTCGAGGGCACTGGGGCGACTGTTGCTGCCGTCGTTCGTGCTCGCCGCCCTGCTCTTCACCTGGCTGCTGCGCGCCGAGAGCGCCTGGTGGGCCGGCGCACTGCACAAGGCCCTCATGTGCCTCGCGGTCGCCGCGCTCTGGTTCGGCTACGACGCCTACCTCGCGCCGCTCGCCCGGCGGCCCGCGGTCATGTGGGCGGCCGGCTTCTCCTTCTTCGTCTACGCCGCCCACGAGCCGCCGCTGATGATCGCCAAGCGCGTACTGATGCGCTGGGCCGGCGGGGCGGCCGCAGGCGACGCGGCCGTCCTGCTCGTCTACTTCGCGGCTCCCGTCCTGGCCATCGCCGCGTGTCTCGCCGCAGGGTGGGCGCTGCGTCGCTGGGGCCGGCCCGCCTACGCCCTCTTGACCGGCAGCCGCTGAACGGGCGGAGACGGCGGCGGTGCCGGCGGACGGCCGGCACCATTGTCCGGCCGGCGGCTCGCGGATAGACTCTGTGGCCGTGGCGGCCGGCCGGCGAAGCGTGCGGGCCGGCCGCCGAGGC
>JAZBOM010000360.1:0-8137 GCA_036351205.1 Thermoleophilia bacterium
CCCGCCCCACCAGCAGGAGCAGATCCGCGTGCAGCTCTCGACCACCCTGATGGGGGTCTGCACGCAGCAGCTCCTGCCGACGGCCGACGGGCGCGGGCGCATCGTCGCCTGCGAGCTGCTGATCCCGACCCCCGCGGTGCGCAACCTGATCCGCGAGGGCAAGGTCCACCAGATCTACTCGGTCATGCAGACCGGTACGCAGTTCGGCATGCAGACGATGGACGCCGCGCTCGCCGACCTCGTCCGGCGCGGCCAGATCTCGCGCGAGCTGGCGGTGCGCCGCTCGAGCACACCCGACGACCTCAAGCGGCTCATGGGCCAGCCCTCGGGCCAGCCCGCCATGGCCGCCGGCAAGGGCAGGTGAGGTGAGCCATGACGACGTTCGCCTATAAGGCACTCGACGCGAAGGGGGGCCAGGCCACCGGGCAGATCGACGGCGACAGCAAGGCCGCCGTCGCCCAGATGCTGCGCGGCAAGGGCTTCACCGTGCTCGACGTCAACGAGGTCAAGAAGGGCCTCGGCAGCATCGAGCTCAACTTCATGCAGCGCATCAAGCCGAAGGACCTGACCGTCTTCTCGCGCCAGTTCGCGACCATGGTCAACTCGGGCCTCGCCATGCTGCGCTGCCTCTACGTGCTCGAGGAGCAGACGCCGAACAAGAAGCTCTGCGGGGTGATCGGCGCCGTGCGCGCCGACGTCGAGGCCGGCATCAGCCTCAGCGACGCGCTCGAGAAGCACCCCGCCACGTTCAACAAGCTGTACGTGAGCATGGTGCGCGCCGGCGAGATGGGCGGTATCCTCGACGAGGTCCTGAACCGCGTCGCGGCGCAGCTCGAGAAAGAGGACAGTATCCGCCGCGCCGTCAAGTCGGCGATGGTCTACCCGATCCTCATCGGTACCTTCGCGCTGCTGGTGCTGGCCGGCATGGTGCTCTTCCTCATCCCGCTCTTCGCCAGTATGTACGAGGACATCGGCGACGGGGCCAAGCTGCCGATGCTGACGCAGATCATGGTCAGCATCTCCAACACCATGACCAGCTGGAAGGCGATCCCCATCACCATCGCCGTCGTGCTGCTCATCATCGTGCTGCGGCGCCTGAAGCGCACGCCCAAGGGCAAGGCCACGTGGGACCGCTTCAAGCTGCACGTGCCGATGGGCATCGGCGAGATCGTGCGCAAGCTCGCCGTGGCGCGCTTCTCGCGCACCCTCGGGACGTTGATCTCGTCGGGTGTGCCGATCCTGCAGGCCATCGAGATCACCGGCCAGGCGTCGGGCAACGTGGTGGTCGAGAACGCGATGGTCCAGGTGCAGCAGAGCGTCAAGGAGGGACAGTCCATCACCGGGCCGCTCGAGCAGGTCTCGATCTTCCCGGCCATGGTCACGCAGATGATCTCGGTGGGCGAGGAGACCGGCTCGCTCGACGCCATGCTGAGCAAGATCGCCGACTTCTACGAGGACGAGGTCAACGCGAGCGTCAAGTCGCTGACCTCGATCCTCGAGCCGATCCTCATGCTCGGCGTGGGCGGCATCGTCGGCGTGGTCGTGATCTCCATGTACCTGCCGATCTTCAACATGATGAACATCGTCAAGGAATGACGAGAGAGCCGAGGGTCGCCGGTGGACAACGAGCAGCTGCTCGCGGAGTACGCCCGCAGCCGGTCGCCGGCGACCCTCGATGAGCTCGTCCGCCGCAACCAGCGGCTCCTGCACCACATCCTGAAGCGGTTCTCCTACGCCAAGGAGCCGTACGAGGACCTGCTGCAGGTCGCCAACGTCGGCCTCATCAAGGCGGCGCAGCGGTTCGACCCGGGCAAGGGCGCGAAGTTCTCCTCGTACGCGACCGCGGTGGTCGACGGCGAGCTGCGCCACCACCTGCGCGACTCCCTGCTGCTGCGCCAGCCGCGCTGGGTGAAGAAGGTCTACGGCGACATCGTCCAGAGGTCGGGCGAGCTTGCGCACACCCTGGGCCGGCCGCCCGACATCGCCGAGCTCGCGCAAGCGCTCAACATCGCCGAGGAGGGCGTGCTCGAGGTCCTGCGGCTCTACGCGCGCATCGACCTGCACAGCCTTGACGAGCCGTTCCGCGTCGAGGAGCTCTACGCCGAGCCCGATGCCCACCTGATGCGCTCCCTGCGGCCCGAGAGCTTCGCCCTGCCGATCGAGGACCGCATCTCCCTCTACGAGGCTCTCGACCGGCTCTCGGCCTTCCAGCGCCGCCTGATCTACCTCCTGTTCTTCAAGGACCTGACGCAGCACGAGGTCGCCGCCGAGATGGGCCTCACGCAGCGCAAGGTCTCGCGCGAGCAGGGCAAGGCGCTCGTCAAGCTGCGTCAGCTGCTCACGCGCAAGGTCTTCTGACCGTCCCGGCCTAGACGTTTGTTCCAGGGCGGCGCTCCTGCTGCGGGGCACCCTTGAGACGACTGTGCGGTGACGTTGCCCCCGGTGACTACTAAAGGTCGGGCGACAATCGCCGACATAGTGTCTAGCAAACGACCGAGGAGGCACTATAGGGGCGAAGGCGAGAAGGGCAAACCACTTGCGAGAGTGGGGCGCAAAGCCACAGGGCTCTATGAGCCGGCTGGGCTGCCGCCACCGGAGGTACTTCCACTCGAAGCCTGTGTAGCCCGCGACCAGGGGGTGAGGCAGGCTGCTGTATTGAGCAAGTGCACGACGGGGAGAGAGATCCGCCCCAGGGTTCCGCAGTCACGGTCGTCAAGGCCGAAGGCACGAACAAGGAGAACTCACATGATGCGTTTCACCAAAGGGCAGAAGGGCTTCACGCTCATCGAGCTGCTGATCGTCATCATCATCATCGGCATCCTCGCCGCGATCGCCATCCCGATGTTCCTGAACCAGCGCACGAAGGCCAAGGACGCCGGCGTCAAGGAAGGCACGCACGCCATCCAGATCGCCGTTCAGAGCTGGGCGGTCGACAACAACGACGTCTATCCGACTGCGGCGCAGGTCGATCCGACCGATGCTGCTTTCGCGGCCCAGCTTGACCCCTGGCCCGAGAACTCGCACGTCGGTGGCGACATGGACAACGTCAACAGCTTGGGCAACTACGTCTACACGCAGGTCGGCGCAGGTACTGACTACACGCTTCTCGGCGTGCTGTCGGGCGGCAACTTCGTGGTCCGCTGAGCCTGACCACTCAAGTCCGCACGTGATCGCGGAGGGGGCGGGGCCGAGAGGCCCCGCCCCCTTCTTCGCGACCCACCCCGGTGAGGGCTGCGGCCCGTCGCACGACAGGGACGCGCCCTTCGAAGGCGAACTAGGACCACGAATGAGTTCGAACGGCCCTGAGGCACAACATCTCGTCCGTCTCTCCGGCGTGAGCAAGACCGTGCACGTCGGTCTGCGGCGCCGTCCCGTGACGATCCTGCGCGGCGTCGACCTTGCGGTGGAGCACGGTGACGTCTTCGGGCTGATCGGCCCCAACGGCGCCGGCAAGACCACCACGGTGAAGGTGCTGCTCGGGCTGATGGCGCCCTCGGGTGGAAGCGTGGCCCTCGGGCTCGACGGTCTGGGCGCGGTCGGCTACCTGCCGGAGAACCCCTACTTCTACGACTACCTCTCGGGTCGCGAGTTCCTGTCGTTCTGCGCGCGCCTCTTCGGGCTCGGCGCAAGCGAACGCAAGGACCGGGCCGACGCTCTGCTGCGGGAGGTCGGCCTCGAAGCGGCCGCCGACGTCCACCTGCGCAAGTACTCGAAGGGCATGCTGCAGCGCATCGGCATCGCCCAGGCGCTGATCAACGACCCGCAGCTCGTGCTGCTCGACGAGCCGATGACCGGGCTCGACCCGCTCGGGCGCCTCGAGGTCAAGCGGATCATCCAGCGCCTGCACGACGAGGGGCGGACGGTGCTCTTCAACTCCCACATCCTCGCCGACGTGGAGGAGCTCTGCACGAGGATCGCCGTCATGAAGGGCGGGCGCATCGTGTGGAGCGGGACGGTCGCGGAGGCCCTGGCCGACAGTCCCGAGGGCCTCGAGGCCTTCTTCATGCGCGTGGTCGGCGACGAGCGACCCGGAGCGCCTGGCGACGAGCCGTCCGCAGTGTCTGGTGACGAGTCGGCCGGAGCGGTCGGCGACGAGCAGCCCGAAGCCGCGGTGGGGGGGACGCCTTCGTGAACCAGGTCGCCGCCATCGCCCTCAACACGTTCCGCGAGACGATCCGCGACCGCGTGTTGACGGTGATCGTGCTCTTCGCGCTCGTGATGATCGTCGCGGGCTTGTGGCTGGGGAGCATCAGTCTCGAGCAGCAGGGACGGCTGATGAAGGACTTCGGGCTCGTCGCGGTGACCGCGTTCGGCGTGATCGTCGCCGCGTTCATCGCCGCGACGCTGGTCCGCAAAGAGGTCGAGAAGCGCACCGTCTTCGTGCTCTTCTCGAAGCCGGTCAGTCGCGCGGCGTTCGTCGTCGGCAAGTTCCTGGGGCTGGCCGCGACGCTGGCGGCGGTCGTCGGCGGCATGGGGCTCTTCCTCTTCGTCCTGACGCTTCTGGTGGGCGGCGGCGCCTCGGGGATGGTCCTCGTCGCCACGGCGCTGATCTACCTGCAGGTGCTGACCGTCGTCGCCGTCGTCGTCTTCTTCTCGACGGTCACCTCGGCGATACTCGCGAGCATGCTCGGCCTCGGGGTGTTCGTCGCCGGGCAGCTCAGCCACAACGTGCTCTCGCTGAGCCGCGTCGGCGCCGGCGCCCTCACCGAGGCCGTCTCGTGGGTCGTCTTCGTCGTGATCCCCAACTTCAACGCCGTCGACGTCAAGGCGGCCGCGGTGGGGGAGATGACGGTCGACTGGGGCAGCGTCGCGCTGTGGGCCGGGTACCTCGTCGCCTACATGGTCGTCGCCCTGGCCGCGGCGAGCTTGGTCATGCGGCGCAAGGAGTTCTAGCGTGCGCCGCTCGCTCGCCCTCCTGGCGATCGCCGCCTGCCTTGCGGTCGTCGTCGGCTATCAGGTCACGCGGCCCGCGCGGGCCGAAAGTGACCCGCGGGTCTTCGTGCCCTCGGCCCAGTTCTTCGAGGACTTCTCGCCGAGCTTTAGGAGCTCGATCGCCGACGCCTACTACCTCTACATGGTGCAGTACTACGGCGAGCACATCGGGACCGACCAGCGGCTGGACTCGATGGCCGACCTCGTCGACCTCGTCACGCGGCTGAGCCCCCGGTTCACGAAGGCGTATCAGTTCGGCACCTTCGCGCTGCTCGACGCCGACGAGGGCGCGAGGGCGTACGAGATCCTGCAGCGCGGGGTCGAGGCGAACCCCGAGGACTGGGGTCTGCCTGCTCTCGCCGGCTTCCTCGTCTACGGCTTCGGCGAGGGAGAGACGAAGAACAGCCTGGCGGCCGAGTGGTACGCGAGGGCGGCGGCGGTCGAGGGCTCCCCTATCTACCTCGACCGGCTGGCGGCCACGCTGACCGCGAAGGGCGGCGAGACGGAGAAGGCCGCCCTCATGTGGGCGCAGGTCTACGCCGACGGCGACAAGTACTCGCGCGAGAAGGCGGTCGCCGCGCTCGACGGGCTCCTGCCCGAGGGCAAGGAGGAGCGCATGGAGGCGGTGGCGCCGCTGGCGGAGACGATGCCGGAGGCGACGTTCGAGGAGCTCCTCGCGGCGCTCTTCGAGGACTACCTCTGAGAGCATGACCCGCATGGCCGAGGACAGGGCTGAGCGCAGGGCGACGTCGGGCGACGGACACCGGTGAGCCGATGACCGAGCTGCTCATCGTCATCGCCGCGGTCTACGGCCTCCTCATCGGCAGCTTCCTCAACGCCTGGGCATGGCGCCTGGCGCACGACGAGAGCATCATGCGCGGACGCTCGCACTGCACGGAGTGCGGGGCGCAGATCCGCGCCTACGACAACATCCCGGTCGTGAGCTGGCTGCTGCTCCGCGGGCGCTGCCGCGACTGCGGGGCACGCATCAGCTGGCGCTACCCGGCGGGCGAGGCGGCGACGGCGGCGCTCTTCGCCGCCGTCGCCGCCTCCGTCGGCCTCGACTGGCTGCTCCTCCCGTACCTCGTCTTCGTCGCCGCGATGATCCTCGTGACCCAGGTCGACCTCGAGATCCAGATCATCCCCGACGTGGTGATCCTGCCGACCGCGGCGATCGGGCTGGTCCTGATGATCCTCGTCGGCGAGGGGGAGTGGTGGGAGTGGCCGGTCGCGGGCGTCGGGGCGGCGCTCTTCCTCTTCGCCATCGCCTGGCTCTACGAGCGCATCCGCGGCGTCGAGGGCATGGGCTTCGGCGACGTCAAGATGGCCCTCTGCATGGGCGTCTATCTCGGCGCCGCGGTGGTCCCCGCACTGTTCATCGGTTTCGTGAGCGGCGCCATCGTCGGCGTGACCGTGATGGCGGCGACCGGCAAGGACGCGAAGACGGCGGTCCCCTTCGGGCCGTTCCTCGCTGCGGGGGCGATCGTCAGCCTCTTCGTGGGCGACTGGCTGATCGACGCCTACCTGGACTTCGCCCTGCGCTGACGCGACGATCGTCACCGCCGGACCGCTTCGTCACTCTCCCCACTGCGCTGCCGCCCGGCTACGCTGCCGAGCGTCAGGCAGGCGCCCGCGCCGCGCCGGTCGCCGGCCACGGCGGTCACGAGGCGCTTGGGGGCCTGCGAGGTCGGTCCTCCGGGTGGTGCCCGTGCCCCAGCGCGGCTACACGATCATCGAGTCGCTCGTCGTCTGTGCTCTCGTCGGCCTGCTCGTGGGCCTCGCGGTGCCGGCCGCCGCCGACGTGCGCTCCGGCCTGGCCGCCGGCGTCGCGGCGCGGGAGCTCGGCGTCGTGCTCCGGGCGGCGCAGGCACGCGCCCAGGCGCACGGCGCGCGCACGAGGGTCGAGGTCGGCGCCGACGGCGCCGTCGTGGCCCTCGAGCTGCACGACGACCGCTGGGAGCGGTGGGGCGCGGCGCGTCTGCCGGCACGGGTCGAGACCAACTACCCCGGCGGGGTGATCGACTTCGTCGCCGCCGGGTGGCCGACGGCGGCCGGGCAGGAGTCCCCGCGCGCCGGCAGCTTCACGCTGCTGGGGCCCAGGCCGCACTCCGTGGTCGTGCAGATGGCCGGCTGTGTGAGGTGCCTGTGAGGCCCCGGCCCACGTCGGGCTTCGGCGTGCTCGAGGTGGTGATCTCGGCGGGGGTGCTCGGCGTGATCGTCGCCGCGACCACCGCCTGCGTCGCCGAGGCGCTCACCGAGCGGGCGCGGCAGGGCGTCCGCCGCGAGGCGGCCGCGGCCGCGGCCGCCGAGGCCGAGCGCCTGCGTGCTCTGCGGTTCATCCCCGATCCGGCGCCCGCGGGGCTCGACCCCGACGGCCTCGCCCCCGGCAGCGCGCTCGGCCAGCTCTTCCCGCACGCACGGCCGGCCTGTGACTGCGCCGCCGCTCACTACGTGCCTGCCGACGCGGCCGGCGAGGCCGGGAGCTTCGAGCGCCTCGTCGCCCGGCCCTGGGGCACGCTCCGCGTCGTCGCGCGGTTCGTCGACTTCACGCCGGCGGGGCTCGCGCCCGTGCAGCCGCTGGTCGGTGACGACGGCTGGGCGGTGTGGAGCGGCGAGGCGCCGCCGTCGGGCGCTCTGCTCGCCGTCGTCACGGGCACGCTCGCCGACGGCTCCTGGTCGACCTCGCTCTCCGTCCTGGTGGTGGACGCTCCGTGAGCGCGTGGAGCTCGCGGGGCAGCGGCACGTGCAGCGGCCGGGGTGAGGGCGGTCTCACGCTGATCGAGGTGCTGGTGGCCGCCGCGCTCGCCTGCGGCCTCGCCGCGGCCGCGTACGCCTGGCTGTGGGCCGCCTGCGATGCCTGCACGGGCGAGACTCGGGCGGCCGAGGCCCAATCACGGCTCGCCGCCGTGCACCGGCGCCTCGCCCTCGACATGGCCCAGGCCTTGGGCCTCGCGCGCCCGCTCGACGGGCTCAGCGAGCGGCGCTTCGCCCTGCGTCTCATCGACGCCGCAGGTGTCCTCCGCGAGGTCGAGTACTGCTGGGACCCGGCCCGGGGCGTGCTCTGGCGGTCGTCGTCGAGCTCCTACGTGGCCGACGGTGTCCGCGGCTTCACGGTCACGTACCTCGACGACCGCGGCACGCCGGTCGACCCGGCCACGCTCGGGGTGGGCACCGACGGTCGGGTGGACGGGGCGGCGGCGCTCGC
>JAZBOM010000361.1:0-2228 GCA_036351205.1 Thermoleophilia bacterium
CGACGCCCTCGCGCTTCGCGATCATCGCCGGCGCCTTGACGTACGAGTCGGTCTCGCCGAAGCGCAGGCCGAAGTCCTTGACGCCCTTCTCGGTCAGGTCCATCGCCAGGGCGACCACGGCGCCGCAGGAGATGGTGTCCATGCCGAGCTCGTCGCACTCGAGGTTGAACTTCATGAGCGCCTCGATGTCGCTGACGCCGCAGTTCGAACCGCAGAGGGCGATGGTCTCGTACTCGGGACCCTCCGTCGCCATGCCGCCGGCCTCGTGCCACTGACGGCAGCCGATGGCGCACTGATAGCAGGCGCGGTTCTTGGTCTTGATCTTCTGGAAGGAGTCGGAGTTGATCGACTCGACCTCGTCGAAGGTGCCGCTCGACCAGTTGCGGGTCGGGATCACCCCGGCGTCGCTCATGATCTGGGTGAGCATCGGCGTGCCCTCTTCGTTGGCCCAGAGGTTGTCCTCGGTCAGGATGTAGTCCTTGTGGATGCGGTAGATGTCGGCGAGGAACTCCTTGGCGTCGCCGACGGAGACCGATCCGGTGCCGCGCACGACGACGGCCTTGAGGTTCTTGTCGCCCATGAGCGCGCCGTGGCCGCCGCGCCCGGCCTTGTGGTACTGGTCGGTCGAGATGCAGGCCCAGGGGATCTTGGCCTCGCCGGCGGGGCCGATGGAGAGCGTCTTGGCGTTGGGGTCGACGTCCTGGCGCATGGCCTCCTCGATCTGGGAGGTCGTCATGCCCGCGTACTTGGCGGCCGGGCGGAACTCGACCACGTCGTCCTTGACGACGACGACGGTCGGCTGCGCGGCCTTGCCCGTGATGATCACCGCGTCGTAGCCCGCGAACTTGAGCTCGGGGGCGAAGGAGCCGCCGACGTAGCTGTCCGTCAGGATGCCGGTGGTGGGGCTCTTGCAGCCCACGACCAGACGCGACGCCGTGGTGACGTTGGTGCCGGCGAACGGACCGGTCATCAGGATGATGGGGTTCTCCGGCGCCCAGGGGTCGACCTTCGGCGGCACCTCCTGCCAGAGGTAGCGCAGCAGCAGGCCCTTGCCGCCGATGTACTGCTCGGCCCACTCCATGTTCAGCGGCTCGACGGTCGTCGTGCCGGCGCTCAGGTCGATCCTGAGCACATTGCCCTTGTAGAAGTCCAAGGCGTCCTCCCGGGAGACTCGCTGGCTCGTGCCCCGCGGTGCTGCATGGATGACGGGGGATAGGCGTGTGCCATTCTAGCCAGTGGCCGAGGGCGGGAGCAACTGACACACGGCGGATAGGGGCTCGGACGGGTGTCCGAAAAGGCCAGCAAACGAGGCGGGCTCAGACGGAACGCGCGACCAGGACAGGCTAGTCCTCGTAGATGGCCCAGAGCTTGCGCACGGGCTTCAGGCTGCGCCAGTACCCGCTGCTGCCCTTCGGCGTGTCGAGGATGTCGCCCGGCCCGGCGTGCACCACGGTGCCGTCGTCGAGTTCGATCTCGACCTCGCCCTCGAGGATCAGTGCGACCTCGTGGTACGGGCGCGTGAAGGGCCGGCGCTGCAGGTCCCGCTTCCAGTACCCCACGTTGAACTTGCCGTCCGGCGAGCCGGCAGCGGTGAACTCGCCGCCCGGAGGATCGGTCTCGTCCGGGTTGCGCGCCGCCTCGCTCCAGCTCACGTCCTCGGGTCGGATGACCCTGATCTGCGGTCCGTTGTCGTCACTCACGATGCACCTCCGTCTCGAGCGGCCACGGCGGCGCGCGCCGCCGTGGCCACCGCTTCCGTCCGTCAGGTCACAGGATGCCGAAGCGCTCGGGCGTCAGCAGGCTCAGGTCGACGGATGGCGCGCCGCCTTCGATCAGCTCCGCGACCAGCTTGCCCGTGACCGGGCCGTACATGATGCCGTTCATGTTGTGGCCCGTGGCGATGACGAGATTGTCGTACGCGTCCGACCGGCCGACAATCGGCAGCCCGTCGGGGGTCATCGGGCGCAGCCCGCGCCAGAGCGCGGTCGGCGGCGCCGTCTCGACGCCCTCGAAGTAGCGGCCGGCGCCGCGACGGATGGCCGCGACGCGGTTGGTCAGCACGCGGTCGTTCATGCCCGAGAGTTCCAGCGTGCCGGCGAACCGCAGCCCGCCCCCGAAGGGCGTCACGCAGGCGTGGCCCTCGGGCAGATACAGGGCGAGGTCGGCGGGCACGCCCTCGGGGCGCGGCACGGTGACGCTGTAGCCCTTCGCCGGCTCGAGGGGGAGCG
>JAZBOM010000362.1:0-4840 GCA_036351205.1 Thermoleophilia bacterium
CACCTCGAGGCGGCAGAGATTGCCGCAGGACGGCTCGCCGCAGCGGCGCTCGTGGCGCTCGACGACCACGGCGTCGAGAACGGCGCCGAGGTCGAGCGCCTCCCCGGCTCCGGCGCCCGCCGCGCTGCCGGCCGCGCCCAGCCGCTCGGCGGCGAGCAGAGCGACACCGATGGCGCCCATAGCGCCGGGATCCGCCGGCACCACGACCGTGCGCCCGGTGACCGCCGCCAGGGTACGGGCGAGCGACGGGCTCGTCGCCGGCTTGCCCTGGAAGAAGACCGTCTCCAGCAAGGGCCGGTCGCCCTTGACCCGCCCGCAGTAGTTGCGGATCACGGAGTACTGGAGGCCGGCGAAGATGTCCTCCCGCGTGAAGCCCTGGGCGACCGCCTCGGCGGCCACGTCGGCGACGAACACGGTGCAGGTCTGGCCGAGGTCGGGGGCGCCGGCCGAGCGCGCCGCGAGGTCGCCGAGCACGGTGATGTCGTCGAGGCCGAAGGCCTCCGCCTGCTCCTCGAGGAACGACCCCGTCCCCGCACTGCAGACGCGGTTCATGTCGCTGTCGACGACGCGTCCTTCACGAAGGTTGATGAACTTCGCGTCCTGACCGCCGATCTCGACGATCGACAGGCTGCGGCCGCCGTCGGGATCGTCGCGCACGGCGGCGGTCGCGTGGGCGACGATCTCGTTGAGCACCGTGAGCCGCGGACCGGCGCCGGGCAGCGCGGCGCGGAAGACGGCGGCGGCGGCGTCACGGCCGGAGCCGGTGAGACCGACGGCGACGACCGGCGCCGCGGAGGCCTCGAGGACCGCCGCGACCAGCCGCTGGGCGGCCTCCACCGGGTTGCCGTCGGTCCGCCGGTAGACGTCGGCCAGGACGGCGCCGCTCGCGAGGTCGAGCAGGGCGGCCTTCGAGCCGGTCGAGCCCAGGTCGAGACCGAGCACCGCGGGGCCGCCTGCGGAGGCGACGGAGGGCGGCGCCTCGAGACGGATCACGTTCCCCGGCCCGTCGGCAGCCGGGGGCAACGTCCGCAGCCGGCCACCGCCGGCCCGGGCGAGCGCTTCGGGCCGCGCCGGCCAGACGGCGCCGGGGGTCGGCTGCGCGTGCGCCGCGTAGCGCAGGGCGCCGATCGCCTCGAAGGCGCCGGCGTGCTCGGCGACCTCGACCCGCACCCCGGCGCCGGCCAGGCGCGCGAACTCGCGCGCGATCGGCGCGATGGTGGCGCCGTGGCCGATGAGCAGGACGGGACTCGCCGCGCCGGCGCCTCCCGGGCGCGTGCGGTCGTACAGGGCGTGCACGTTGCGGGCGATGCCCTCGAAGACGCCGCGGAACAGCCGCTCGTGCGAGGCCCCCTGGTTCGCGTAGTGGGTCAGCTCGCTCTTGGCGAAGACGGCGCAACGGCTCGTCACCGTGAGGCTGTCGTCGGCGGCCTCGGCGAGCGCGACCGCCTCCTCGAGCGTGCGCCCGAGGCGCGAGCAGAGTCCTTCGACGGTCTGCCCTGTGCCCGCCGAGCAGCGTTCGTTGGGCTCGTAGGTGAAGCGCCCGGCGGCGTCGCGGGCGAGCACCGAGTACCCGCCCCCACCGATGCGCACGACGGTCACGGCGCCGTCCGGCCGCACCGCAGTCACGGCCTCCTGCTGGGCGATCTCCTCGGGGATCCCGGCGACGACGGGCGCGCCCAGCCGGTCCGAGAACACCCCGGTGGCGGCGACCGCGGCGAGGCGCTCCGGCCCGAGCTCGCGATAGAGCGCGAAGAACGGGGCCAGCGGGTCGCCGTGGTGGCGGAGGGCGCGCGTGCCGACGATGTCGACCGTGCCGTGACCCGAGGGACGCCCCCAGGCCAGCGAGGTCGTGACCTTGCCGAGGTCGACGCCGATCAGCAGCGGCGTGCCGGTGTCATGCGC
Organism: Thermoleophilia bacterium; assembly: GCA_036351205.1. Taxonomy (GTDB): domain Bacteria; phylum Actinomycetota; class Thermoleophilia; order UBA2241; family UBA2241; genus UBA2241. Next base: position 1,903 of record JAZBOM010000362.1, read on the forward strand.
GGGCATGCGCCAAGGATACGTCAGGTGGGCACGCGGACCAGAGCCGGCGAGCGCACGGACGCGGCGGGAGTGCGACTCGCCCCGCGACGGCCGGGCTCGCGGACCGGCTTGGCCTCAGGCGGCCACCCGGCGCCGCTCGGCGTAGGCCTCCAGCTCGGCCAGCAGGCGACGGCGCTCGTGGTCGTCGAGCAACGCCGCCTCGAACGAGTTGCGCGCCAGGCGGACGAGGTCGCGGCGACGCAGCCCGAGGGCGTCACGCGCCGCCACCAGGTTGTCCACGAGATACCCGCCGAAGTAGGCCGGGTCGTCTGAGTTCACGGTCACCACGAGCCCTTCGTCCAGCAGCCGCTTGAGCGGGTGCTCCTGAAGCCGGGGAACGACACCGAGCCGCAGGTTGGACAGGGGGCACATCGTCAGCGGCACGCGTTCGCGCCGCAGGCGCTCGACGAGCTCGGGGTCGAGGGCGGCGCTCACACCGTGGTCGATGCGCCGCACGCCGAGCTCGTCGAGCGCCTCACGCACGTACGCCGGCGGCCCCTCCTCTCCGGCGTGCGCGACCGCGGCCAGGCCTTCGGCGCGGGCGCGGGCGAACACGGCGGCGAAGGCGCCCGGCGGATGCCCGCGCTCCGCCGAATCCAGCCCTACGCCAGCCAGCCGCTCCCGGTACGGAAGCGCCTCGGTGAGCGTCCGCTCCGCGTCGCCGACGTCGCGGTCACGGAGGAAGCACATGATGAGCCTCGTGCTGAGGCCGTAGAGCCCCTCGCCCTCGGCCATCCCCGCCCAGACGCCCTCGATGACGGCGCCCAGCGGCACGCCGCGTGCGGTGTGGCTCTGGGGGTCGAAGAACACTTCGGCGTGCCGGACCCCGTCGTCCGCGGCCCTCGCCAGGTAGGCCAGCGTCAGGCGACGGAAGTCGTCCTCGTCACGCAGCACCTCGAGGTTCCGGTAGTAGAGATCGAGGAACGACGCGAGGTCGGTGAAACGATAGGCGGCGCGGACGTCGGCCGGCGTGCGGTAGGGCAGCGCGAGGCGGTGGCGCGCGGCCAGCTCGAGCAGCAGATCGGCCTCGAGCGTCCCCTCGATGTGGACGTGCAGCTCGGCCTTGGGCAGTCCCCGCGCAAAACCCTCCACAGGCCACCTCTCTCCGCATCGAGTGGACCGGCGCCTCGCCGCTCGTCGGCCGGCGCACCCCCGAACGGCCGCGCCGCGCGACCCCACTGTCGTTGTACCCGCTCACGGGAGCACGGCTCCCGGCGGCCGGTGCACCCCGCGGTGGTCGCACCTCGGTCCCGCGGGAGCCGTGGCGTGCCGCGCGGATCGCGGCCGCCCGGCGGCGAGCCCGCGTCCCCATGAAGCTTGACTGAACATTCAGTCTAGTCTACGCTCTACCGCGCCTCGACCGCCACGGAGGACACCTTGACAAGCATGCGCTTCAGCCCCCAGCCCGCGAGCGTCCACGCCCCTTCCGGCAGCGCCCTTCGCGCGGACGGCACCCCCTTCCGCACCGTCGACCGCGCGCGCCTGCGCACCCTGGTCGAGCGCGAGCGGCGGCAGTACGCCGCCGACCACCCGCGCTCCCTCCAGCTCCTCGAGCAGGCGCGCGGGAGCCTCCTCGCCGGCGTCCCCATGAGCTGGATGGCCATCTGGGCGGGCGGCTTCCCCCTCTGCTTCACGAAAGCCCGCGGCAACCGCATCACCGACGTGGACGGCCGCACCTACATCGACTTCTGCCTCGGCGACACCGGCGCCATGACCGGGCACTCGCCCGAGATCGTGGTGGAGGCCGTGCAGAGACGCATCAGCGACGACGGCGGCATCACGACGATGCTCCCGACCGAGGACGCGGCAGCAGTCGGGCACGACCTGCGGCGCCGCTTCGGCCTTCCCTGCTGGCAGTTCACCCTGTCGGCCACCGACGCCAACCGCTTCGTGCTGCGCATGGCGCGCCAGGTCACGAAGCGCCCGTACGTGCTCGTCTTCTCGCGCTGCTACCACGGCTCCGTGGACGAGACCGTGGTCGTCGTCGGCCCCGACGGCGCCCCCATGTCGAAGCCGGGCAACGTCGGCCCGCAGGTCGACCCCGTCCTCACGACCAAGGTCGTCGAGTTCAACGACGTCGAGGCGCTTCGCGAGGCGCTCCGTGCACGCGACGTCGCCGCCGTCCTCATGGAGCCGGCGATGACGAACATCGGGATCGTGCCGCCGCTCCCCGGCTTCCTCGACAGCGTCCGCGAGCTCTGCGACGCGACCGGGACGCTGCTCATCAACGACGAGACCCACACCTTCAGCGCGAGCTACGGCGGCTGCACGCGCGCCTGGGGCCTCAGGCCCGACATCGTCACCATCGGCAAGGCGCTCGGTTCGGGCATCCCGATCGGCGCCTACGGCGTCTCCGGAGAGTTCGCCCGGCGCATCCTCGCCGACGCCGACGCCGACCTCATCGACCAGGGCGGCGTCGGCGGCACGCTGGCCGGCAACGCGCTGTCGCTGGCCGCCGCGCGAGCCACCCTCGAGCACGTCCTCACGGAAGAGAACTTCGCGAGGATGATCGAGGTCTGCAGCGAGTACACGCGCGGCGTGCAGGCGGTCATCGACCAGCACGCGGCGCCGTGGTCAATCGTCCAGGTCGGGGCCCGGGCCGAGTACCGCTTCGCGCCCGAGGTCCCGCGCAACGGCGGCGAGTCGGCGGCCACCCACGACGGCGAGCTCGACGAGTACATGCACCTCTACACGGTCAACCGCGGGATCCTCATGACGCCGTTCCACAACATGGCGCTGATGTGCCCGGTCACGACCGAGGCCGACGTCGACCGCCACACGCTGGTCTTCGGGCAGGCGGTCGCCGAGCTCTTCGGCTGACGCCGCGTCGCCCGGACGGGCACGCCGGCGGGGTCCGGGCCCGGCGAGGTGACAGGCGGGCCGGGCCGCCATGCGGCCC
>JAZBOM010000363.1:0-9356 GCA_036351205.1 Thermoleophilia bacterium
CACGCCAACGGATGCGGGGGCCGTACTCGGGCGTGACCACGAGGTTGTTCCGGCCGAGGCGCCCGAGACCCGCCATGACGGCGGCGTCCTTCAGGAAGATGCCGGTGCTCGAGATGAAATACGGCGGCCTCGAGCTCTTGACCGAGTACGTCTCCGCGAGCCACTCGGAGAGCTCTTTGACGATGCGGATCAGGATGCGGTTGCCGGGTGTCCCCTTGCCGTCGTACCAGTCGAGCTCCGGCTGGTCGGCGGGGTGGGCGACCCCGATGACGACGGCGGCGACCGCGTCCGCGGGCCAGTCCACTTCGTGGTGCAGGGCCTCGTGGGGCGCGTCCTGCCAGCGCACCTCGGGGTCCATGCCGATCTTCGGGTAGATGCGGTGCGACGGCGACGCCTTCAGGGGCTCGACGTCGGCGACCCCGGCGACGGACGCGCCCAGGGACCTGGCCTTCTCGATGACGGTGGCGGTGAACTCCGACTCGGTGAGCATGGTCGCCATCCGTTCCTCTCGGGCTCGGTCGTGAAGACTCAACTTGCCATGTCGAGTGGGCGTTGGCAAGCGGGGAGTCCTGGTGTCGGGAGGTGCCGATGGGCACCCCGCCTCGCCTCGGTCGACGCGGCATCGTGAGCGTGTCATGTGGATAAAGACGCGCTCAGAACGCGTGCCATAGCATGAGGAAATCCGCACAGAATAAGAGACTTCTTGACGTATCCCTTATAGTCCTGTACGTTCTCTGCGTCTTTGGCTCTCCAGCGACCCGGGGGGACGGCGTGTCGATGAAGGAAGAGAACCTCGAGCTCGTACGTCACCTCAAGGACGGCCGCAGGTCGTACCGTGAGATCGCCCGCGAGCTCTCGCTGTCCGAGAACACCGTCAGGTCGCGCGCGAAGGCCCTGCTGGACGACGGCGGCATGGAGATCACCGCGCTCGTCGACCCGGGGCAGCTGCCCCAGCATCAACTCGTCTACGTCGGCGTGAGCCTCGACACCATGGACATCATGGTCAAGGCGAAGGAGTTCAGCGAGCTGCGCGGCGTGATCTCGGTGGCGGCCGTCACCGGGCGCTTCCACCTGATCCTGCAGGTGCTCCTCGCCCCCGACTTCGGCCTCCTCGAGTTCTTCCGGGACGAGGTCAGCACCATCGAGCACGTGAGCTACTGCGAGACCTTCGTGGTCTTCGGCAGCGAGAACCTCCACGTGCCCTACGTCCACTGAGCGATGACCCGAGGAGAAGCGAGCATGCACATGGGTGACCACCGATGACCGAGGGCCCCGCCCCCGTCGAGCGCATCCGCGCGGCCTTCGTCGGCGGGGAGTTCGACGAGATACCCGTCCTGATCCAGGAGGGCCTGGACGAGGCCTCCGACCCCGGCGCGCTCCTCGACGACGGCATGATCCCGGGCCTCCGGGAGGTCGGCGAGCAGTTCCAGCGCGGCGAGGTCTACCTGCCCGAGATGATGATGGCGGCCGACGCGTGGCAGGAGGGCATGGACCTCCTCGGGCCGCTGCTCGCCGCCGAGGGACGAAGGGGCGAGGCCAAGGCCAAGGTCGTCCTGGGTTCGGTCAAGGGCGACGTGCACTCCCTGGGCAAGAACATCGAGGCGACGATGCTGCAGACGGCAGGCTTCGAGGTGGTCGACCTGGGCTCCGACGTACCGGCGGCCGCCTTCGTCGAGGAGGCCGAGAAGGCGCGTGCGGACATCATCGCCCTCTCGGCGCTCATGACCACGACCATGGCTCAGCAGCAGGACGTGATCCAGCATCTGGAGGCGCGGGGGGGCAGGGCCGAGTACTACGTGATGGTGGGCGGAGGTCCGACCACCGCCGCATGGGCCCAGCAGATCGGCGCCGACGGCTACGGGCAGACGGCGGCCGATGCCGTGGACCTCGCCCTCGCGTACGTGGAGGCAAGGCGATGATCTCCTTCGAGGAAGTCGTCGATCGCGCCATGACCGGCCCGCTGGTGCCGGAGAAGCAGTACGACCTCAAGGTCTTCGTCCCCAAGCTGCGCCAGATCCTCAAGAAGTACGAGATCCGCTACGACCCGCAGGTCGTCGTGCCCTCCGACGACGAGTTCGCCGACCGGCTGTTCCAGGCCGGCCTCGAGTTCTACGAAGAGGTGGGCACCTACTGCGTGGACACGAGCCGCATCATCCAGTTCACCGGGGAGGAGATCCGCGAGGCGCTGGCCACCGCGCCGCAGGGGCCCGTCTTCGGCGAGGGCAAGGACGCGAAGCCGTACCCCTCCCGGCGACCGGAGAGCGAGATCCCGCCGTGGTGCTACGTCGGTGCGGGCGGCACGCCCGTGTCGAGCGAAGAGGTGTTCGAGGCCTTCGTGCAGGCCACCGGCGAGATCCCGCTGGGCGACGGGGTGACCGCACCCTCGCTGGCCAACTACCACGGGACGATGGTCCGCGCCGGCACGCCGCTGGAGATCCTGGCCTGCATCGAGAGCACGGTCCTCACGCGCGAGGGGCTCCGGCGGGCCGGCCGGCCGGGGATGCCCGTCCAGAACTCGATCGCCACGGCCGTGTCGGACGCGGGCAAGATCGCGGGCAGCGGCTTCGGCATGCGGCCCTCGGACGGCTGGAACATCGGGCCGCTGGCCGAGATGAAGGCCAGCTGGGAGCGGCTCAACGAGGTCGCCTACGTCATCAGCCTCGGGGGGCACGTGGTCGCCGAGACGTGCCCCATGGTCGGCGGCTACTGCGGCGGCCCCGAGGGCATGGCCGTCGCCAACGTCGCGTATCACATCCACTCGATGCTCGTGTTCCGCGGCTCGATCCAGCTCAACTTCTCCATCGACATGCTCACGTCGTGCAGCACGGGCCGCGAGGTCATCTGGGGCATGAGCGCCAGCGCCCAGGCGATCTCGCGCAACAGCCACTTCCCCCTGCAGATCTCGGCGCTGGTCGCCTCCGGCCCGGGCGCCGAGATGCAGCCGTACGAGGCAGCGGCGCCGATCATCGCGCACGTCGTCTCGGGCAGCTCGGTGGGGCCCACCGGCGGCTCGCCGGGCAACTCCGTCATGGACCACATCACGCCGATGAACGGCCGCTGGTCCTCTCTCGTGGCACACTCGGTGCTGGGCATGACGCGGGCCGAGGCGGACGCGATCGTCAAGCAGATCATGACCCACTACGAAGACCAGTTGAGCGAGGCGCCGCGGGGGCTCAAGTTCTGGGAGTGCTACGACCTCAAGACGCTGAAGCCGTTCGCGGAGCACCAGGCGCTCTACGACAGGGCCCGCAAGGATCTGGCCGCGTACGGCGTGCGGTTCAAGTACTAGCTGACGGGATGGTGCAGTGAAGAGGTCACCGAGCAACGGCGTGTCGGCGAGCGGCGGCTGGGGTCTGAGCGCTTTCACCCCGGACGACCTGGGTCGACTCCACGAGGCCAGCCTCGAGGTCATCGAGAACACCGGCGTCCTGGTCGAGGCGTGCGAGGAGGCCTTCGAGATCTTCGCGTCGGCCGGGGCGCGCGTGGAGCGGCAGGGAGCCGACGCCCTGATCAAGGTGCCGGCCTCCGTGGTCGAGGAGTGCCTCCGCTCGGCGCCCCGCGCCGTGGTGCTCAAGGGGAGGATCGCGGCGGCCGACTACGCCCTGGACCCGCATCGGGTGACCTTCGCCCCCATGGGCGAGCTGGTCCAGATCGTCGATCTGACGGACGGCACCCTGCGGCCGACGACCCGGCAGGACAGCGCCGACATCACGCTGCTGTGCGACAGCCTGGACGAGGTGGGGGTGATGCACCGCCCGGTCGCCTCGCTGGACAAGCCGGCGGGCCTCCATCCGATCTTCAACGCCGAGTCGCTCTTCGCGAACACCGGCAAGCACGTCTTCATCGGGCCCGGCGACGCCGCCAACCTCGCCGCCATCGCCCGCATCGCCTTCGCGCACGTGGGCGGCGCGGAGGAGTTCGCTCGAAGGCCGATCTTCACGGCCATCGTCGCCCCCGTCAGCCCGCTCACGATGGGCAAGGATTGTGCGGAGATGATCATCGCGTCGGCGAAGCTCGACGGCGGCGGCATCGTCTGCGCTCCGGCGATCGTGGGCGGCGCCACCGGGCCCGTCACCGTGGCCGGCTCGCTCGTGTGCACCAACGTGGAGTTCCTCAGTGGGCTGATCCTCGCGCAGCTGGTGCGCCGGGGGACGCGCGTGGTCTACGCGAACTCGAGCGCGATGATGGAGCTCAGGACCGGCAACCACGCCTACGGCGCCCCCGAGATGGGCATGATCGACGCGGCGTCGACCAGGCTTGCGCAGCACTACGGCCTCCCCAACCTGGTGTCGGCGTTCCCCAGCGGCGGCAAGGTCGCCGACCCCCAGATGGGCTACGAGTCCGCCATGAACGGGCTGCTGGCCGCCCTCGCCGGCGCCAACGTCGTCAACGGCCTCGGCGCGCTCGAGTTCGGCCTCACCTTCGACTACGCCAAGTTCATGCTCGACGTGGACTGCGCGCGCATGATCCGCGCGATCCTGGCAGGTATCCCGCTCACCGACGAGCAGCTGGCTCTCGATGTGATCGCGGAGGTGGGGCCCGGAGGCCAGTACCTCAGCCACAAGCACACCTCGCGGCACATGCGCGAGCGGTCGCAGGCGAAGCTCTTCGACCGCCAGTCGCGCCACGCCTGGAGTCGGCAGGCCACGCCCGATCTCGTGGAGCGTGCGCGCGAGCAGGCGCGCGCAGTGCTGGCGACACACCAGCCCCCTCCCGTCTCGGACGCGACTCGCGCCGAGGTCGAGGAGATCATCGCCGAGCTCGTCGCCGGACAGGCGTGAGCTGCGCCTCAGGATCGCCGGACGCAGGCCCGGAGACACGCCCGATCACCTCGCCGACTGACCGCGGCCGGTCAAGCAAGGAGCCCTCCATGTTGTCGCAAGAGACGATCAAGACCCTCGACAGACGGCACATCATCCACAGCTGGTCGGTCCAGGCGGCGGTCAATCCCCGGGTCCTCGAACGGGGCGAGGGGGTGCACTTCTGGGACGGCGACGGCAAGCGGTACCTCGACTTCTCCTCGGCCCTCGTCAACCTCTCCGTCGGCTATCAGCACCCCAAGGTCATCCAGGCCATGAAGGACGAGGCGGAGAAGATCTGCTACGCACGACCCGACTGGGCCTGCGACTCGAGGTCAAGGCTCGGCCGGGACCTCGCCGCGGTCACCCCGGGCGACCTCGACCGGTTCTTCTTCACCACCGCCGGCGCGGACGCCAACGAGAACGCGGTGAAGATCGCGCGCGCCTACACCGGCAAGTCCAAGATCCTCGCCAAGTACCGCTCCTATCACGGCGCCACCTACGGCGCCATCACGCTCACCGGGGACTTCCGCCGCCCGCCGGTCGAGCCCGGCATCCCCGGCGTCGTCCACTTCCTCGACCCCTTCTGCTACCGCTGCCCCTTCGGGCTCACGCACCCCGACTGCGACCTGCGCTGCGCGGAGCACGTCGACGAGATCATCCGCTACGAGTCGCCCAAGACCGTCGCCGCCGTGCTGCTGGAGACCCACACCGGCGGGGCGGGGTTCTTCGCGCCCCCCGACGGCTACTACCAGCGGCTGCGGGAGATCTGTGACGCGCACGACGTCCTTCTCGTCCTGGACGAGGTGATGGTGGGCCTCGGGCGCACGGGCGAGTGGTTCGCCATCGATCACTACGACGGCGTCGTGCCCGACATGATGACCCTCGCGAAGGGGCTGACCTGCGGGTACATCCCGCTCGGCTGCGTGGCGGTCTCGGACCGGATCATGGAGAAGCTGGACCAGGAGATGCTCTACGTGGGCCTCACGTACAGCGCCCACCCGCTCGCCTGTGGGACGGCGAGCGCCGTGCTGGGCGTTCTGCACGAGGAGAAGCTGGTCGAGAACGCCCGCCGGCTGGGAGACGTCGTCCGGCGCCAGCTGGAGGAGGTCAAGGCCCGGCGCCGCTGCGTGGGCGACGTGCGCGGCACGGGGCTGTTCTTCTGCCTCGACCTCGTCGCCGACCGTGCGACCAGGGAGCCGCTGTCGCCTGCTTTGGCGGGCGGCGTCCAGAAGCGGCTGCTGGAGCGCGGGCTGAGCACCAACGTCATGGGCAACCTGCTCTTCGTCGGGCCGCCGCTGATCATCACCGAGAAGGAGCTGACCGAGGGCATCGCCATCATCGACGAGGTCCTCGGCGGCATCGACGCCGAGCTCGCATAGAGCCGGCCCTGCTGCCGGGCCGACGAGGGAAGGGACAGGCATGCCCGAGACATTCGGACTGAACGTCGACCGTCTGGTCACCATCGAGATGAAGCGTGGCGGGGTCGAGAACCGGGGCGTGATCCTGCCGCTGTACGAGGCCGCCCGCCGCGCCCAGGGCAGGGCGCTCACCTTGCTCGCCGCGGAGCGCCTGGCCGAGAGCGTGGGCAAGGGGGAGTACGTTCTCATCCTCACCGGGTCGGGGCGGCCGCCCTGGCGGCCTCACGGCGAGACCGACGGCCCCCTGGGCGCCGCCAGTCTGGGTCGTGCCGTCAAGCTCGGGCTCGGCGCGCGGCCCGCCTACGTGGCCGCCGAGCCGTACCTGCCGCCGGTGGTGGCGGCCAGCGAGGCGGCGGGCATCACGTGCACGCGCGACCGGGAGATGGCCGGCTACGACGGCTTCTACCCGACGGCCCTGGTACGGCCCTTCACGCTCGACAAGGACGAGGCGCTGGGGGAGGCCCGGGCACTGCTCGACGAGCTGCGGCCCGCGGCCGTCATCTCCATCGAGACGCTGGGGCCGAACGCCAAGGGCGTGATCCACAGCGCCAACGGGTACGAGCGGCCGTCCGAGCACGTGGCCCACACGTATCACCTGGTCGAAGAGGCGACCAGGCGCGGGATCCTCACTCTGGGCATCGGCGACTTCGGCAACGAGATCGGTTGCGGCGTGGTCGCCGACGAGCTGACCAGGCTGCTGCCGTGCTGGGGCGCCTGTAAGTGCGCGTGTGCTTCGGATCCCGTCTGCCACGTGCCGACCGACGTGCTGGTCGTCGGCGCGATCAGCAACTGGGGCGGCTACGGCGTGGCCGCCTGCCTCGCCTACCTGCTCAAGGATCCGACGGTCCTCCAGCCCGCCGAGACGGAGCGCCGCATGGGGATCGACTGCGCCTACGCCGGCGCCGAGGGCGAGGCCGGGATGAAGCAGCCGTGGGTCGACGGCACCTCGCCGGAGACGCAGGAGGCGGTGGTGACCATGCTGCACATGCTGGTCCGCAACGCGCTCTCCAGCCCGCAGGACCGGGGCTGGTGACGTGAGCTCCGACCACGTGATCGATCCTTCGGTCGGCTACGCCAGAGGCCCCATCCTCTCGTCCTCGCTCGACGAGGCCAGACGGCGCGCTCATGCCCTGCGGCTCATCCGCGAGCGCGCCGCGGCCCTGGGTCACGACAGCTTCTACAACTTCACGGGCCTGCACCGGGACTACCACGTGCCCGCCGACAGGATCGCGTGGGGCGAAGAGTGGGTGGGTCAGGCCTTCTTCTTGGACGAGCTGGAGCAGATGGCGCGCGAGCATTTCGGCGGCGAAGCCGGCCACGAGGTGGCGGTCTTCAACCGCTGCTCGGCCGGCATCATCGCCGCCTGCCTCGCCCTCGCCCGACCGGGGTCGGTCGTGGCGTCGGTCACGCCCGGGGCGCGCTCGCACCCGTCGATCGGGCGCGGCGCTCGGCTCGCCGGTGCGCAGCTCCGCCAGACCACGCTGCCCTCCGACGTGGAGGGCTGGTTCTCCGAAGGGGACGTCAGCCTCATCGTCATCACCGGTGTCTCGAGCGAGCTCGAGATCCTGGACCAGGACGTGCTTCTCGCGGCAGTGCGGCTGGGTCGCGAGGCGGGCGTCCCCGTGCTGCTGGACGACGCCTACGGCACCAGGCTGCGCCCGATCGTCTTCGGCGGCCTCAAGACGATGGAGACGGGCGCGGACCTGGGCGTGACGGCCTGCGACAAGGCCGGCCTCGGCGGTCCCAGGGCCGGCCTCATGGTCGGCGAGCCTCACCTCATGCGGCAGGTGGCCGCCAAGGCCGCGGAACTGGGGATGGAGGCCAGGCCGCCGCTGGCGCTGGGCATCTGGTCCTCGCTGCGCACGTTCGACCCCCGGCACCTGCAGGAGGAGTACGCGCTCGGCGGCGAGATCTACGCGGTGCTCAGCGGGCGCTTCGGCCAGGAGCGTGTCGTGCGCTCCGCACTCGGCGCGAGCATGCCGGCCGACGCGGTCTACGGGCTGGTGCGGGAGATGCGCGGCCGGGATCTGCCCGTCGCCCCCGGCGAGCTGACGGCCGGCATCGGGCTGTACTGGCTCGGGGAGCACGGCGTCATCAGCGTGAACGCCATGGGCCAGCCCGGGGCCAGCATCTGGCTGCGCTTCAAGCCGTCCCCCGGCGAGCTCGAGCGCTTCGGCGGCATCCCGGCGCTGCTCGACATCGTCGAGCGCGGCATCGACCACGTCGCGCAGCGCGCGCACTCGGTCGCGGAGATGCGGCGCCTCGTTCTGGGCGAAGGACCGGACGACGAAGGGAACGGGAGAGCATGAGCATCGGCGGTTACGTGGGCAAGCTCCTCCGCGTCGACCTGACGGCGGGAACGACCACCGTCGAACCAGTGTCGCAAGCCTTCGTCGAGACCTGGGTGGGAGGCGTCGGCTTCGGCGCGCGGATCCTGTACGAGGAGGTGCCCCCGGGCGTCGAGTGGGACGACCCGGAGAACCGGATGGTCTGGACGGCCGGCCCGCTGGGCGGCAGCGGCGTGTACGGCGCGGGGACCTTCAACGTCGCCGCCAAGGGCCCCATGACCGGACTTGCCGGGGCCTCGCAAGCCAACGGCTTCATGGGCGCCTACCTCAAGTTCTCGGGCTTCGACGGCATCGTCTTCACGGGTCGTGCGCCTCACCTGGTCTACCTCCACGTCGAGGGCGGCGCAGCCGAGCTGCGCGACGGCCGGCATCTGGCGGGCAAGGACCTCTTCGAGCTCGAGCGCGACCTGCGCGAGGAGTTGGGCGTCAAGGGGCACCAGGTCAGCGTCTACGGCATCGGGCCGGCCGGTGAGCGCCGCGTGCGCTTCGCGGCCATCGGCGGCGACGGCGGTCACCTGGCGGCGCACAACGGATTGGGCGCCGTGATGGGCGCCAAGAACCTCAAGGCCGTGGTGGCCCACAGGGGCAAGCCGGACTTCCCCATCCACGACCCCGAACGACTGAAGCAGGCCAACCTCGCCATGTTCGAGCACGCCAAGGGCTTCGGCCATGTGTACAAGTGGGGCACCGGGGGCGGCTTCTCCGCGGTCCACGACGGCGGCCGGCTCCCCGTTCGCAACTACACGACCAACATCTACCCCGAGCACGAGCGCATGAACGGGCAGTAC
>JAZBOM010000364.1:0-2615 GCA_036351205.1 Thermoleophilia bacterium
GAGACCACGGTCTACGTGATGGAGGAGGAGGACTTCACGCTCTTCCGGCGCCTGCGCTGCGTCGACTACGGCGACCTGTTCTTCCACGCCGGCAACATGTTCGACTTCCTCGACCAGGCCGAGCAGGCGGTCGCCGCCATCCTCGCCGCCGGCGCGCGCGTGCTGTCGTTCGGCGGCGACCACATGATCCCGCTGCCGATCGTACGGGCCTACGCGAAGCACCTGGGACGGCCGCTCTCCCTCGTGCACTTCGACGGCCACTTCGACAACTGGGACACGTTCCCGTACTCGTGGGGCGGCAGCTGGGTGACCGAGCTGGCGAACGAGGGCTGCCTCGACCTGTCGACGTCGGTCCAGCTCGGCATCCGCATGGTCGAGGGCGCGGCGCCCGAGGCCGACATCTACGCGCCGCGCTCCGACGCCGTGGTGATCAGCGGCGACCAGTGCCTGGAAGAGGGTCCGCTGCCCGCCGCCGAGCGGGTGCGCGAGGTCGTCGGCGACAACCCCGTCTACCTCACGTTCGACGCCGACTTCCTCGACGCCTCGGTGGCTCCGGCCTGCCACACGCCGTGCGTGTGCGGGCCGGACCTCTGGTGGACGAAGCGTTTCTTCCGGGCCGTCCGCGGCCTGGACGTGGTCGGCGCCGACGTCAACGAGCTCTGTCCGCAGTACGAGCCGCCGCTCGGCCCGACACAACTCGCGCTCGGACACGTGGCGCAGTGGGAGCTCGAGCTCATGGAGCAGGCGCCGTGGAGGTCGAGCGCCCGCTGACGCGGTGCAGGGACGTGGCCCCCCGCCGCGAAGCCTCGTGGGGCCGGAAGCACCTGACCGAGGGGAAGGAGAGAGGAGCGCATGAGCGGTCCAGCGATCGAGGTCGACGGGGTCAGCTACGCCTACGGCGACCGTGAGGCCGTCAAGGGCATCAGCTTCGAGGTCGCGCCCGGCGAGGTGCTCGGCTTCCTCGGGCCCAACGGCGCCGGCAAGTCGACGACGATCAAGATCCTCACCGGTCAGCTCCCGGCGAAGTCGGGCGTCGCCCGCGTGCTCGGCCGCGACGTGCGCCGCGACGACCCCGAGATACAGCGGCACATCGGCGTGTGCTTCGAGGAGAAGAACCTCTACGAGGCCATGACCGCCGAGGAGAACCTCAGGTTCTTCGCCTCGCTCTTCGGCCTCAAGGACGTCGACACGACCGGCCTGCTCGAGCGCGTCGGTCTCGCCGACCGGGCGAAGACGCGCGTCGCCGGCTTCTCCAAAGGCATGCGCCAGCGGCTCATGGTCGCCCGCGCGCTCGTCAATCAGCCCATGGTCCTCTTCCTCGACGAGCCGACCGACGGGCTCGACCCGGTCTCCTCCAAGGCGATCCGCGGTCTCATCGAAGAGGAGGCGCGGCGCGGGGCCGCCGTGCTGCTCACGACGCACGACATGTGGGAGGCCGACGAGCTGAGCCACCGCGTCGCCTTCATCAACGAGGGGCAGCTCTACGCGGTCGACACGCCCGAGAGCCTCAAGCTGCGCTACGGCAAGCGCTCGGTGAAGGTGCGGGCACGCGTGGGCGGGGAGGTCGTCGAGGACTCGGTCGCGCTCGACGCCGAGGACACCGGCGAGCGGCTCAAGGAGGCCGTGGCCGCCGAAGGCCTCCTCACCATCCACACCGAGGAGGCCACCCTCGAGAGCATCTTCATCCAGATGACGGGGCGAGGGCTCGACTGACGATGAGCTGTGCCCGTCGCACGAAGCACGCGATGACCGGTCGGGGCGCGGACTGATGCCGCACCGTCTGTCGTCCGCGGTCGACGGATGGGGCCGGAGCTGATGGCGCGCCCCGTGTCGCACACCGCCCTGGTGGCGGCCATCGTGCGCAAGGACCTGCGCGAGTTCGGCCGCGACCGCTTGTGGCTGATCCTCACGATCGTCGGTCTGGTCATGTTCATCGCCGTCTTCTGGATGCTCCCGGGCACGGTCGACGAGACGATCAGCGTCGGGGTGACGCCGCCCGACCTCGCCGAGACCCTGATCGGCCTGAGCGCCGGGGAGGGGGAGGCCGCGCCGGCGGAGGACGACCCCGAGGCGCAGGCGACGCAGGGCCTCGAGGTCGTGCGCTTCGACTCCGAGGAGGAGCTGCGCGCGGTCGTGGCGGGCGAGGCCGACGGCCCCGACGTGGCCGTCGGCCTCGCCTTCCCCGACGACTTCGCCGGCCGGACCGCGGACGGTGAGCCGGTGACGGTGACCGTCTACGTCGAGAGCGGCGTGCCGGCCGAGGTCCGGCAGGCGATGGAGAGCGCCGTGCGTGAGATCGTCTACTTCGCCGCCGGGGCGGCGGAGGGCGTCGACCCGATGGACGTCGTCCCGATGCGTCAGGAGACCGTCGTGCTCGGCAAGGACCGCGCCGGCGAGCAGGTCTCGATGCGCGAGCGCATGCGGCCGCTGCTCGCCTTCTTCGTCCTGATGATGGAGTCGCTCGCGCTCGCCGGCCTGATCGCCGTCGAGATCCAGCGGCGCACGGTGACCGCGCTGCTCGTGACCCCGGCGAGCCTCACCGACGTGCTCGCCGCCAAGTCGGTGCTCGGCACCACGCTGGCGTTCTCCGAGACGGTGCTCATGCTCGCCCTGAC
>JAZBOM010000365.1:0-13364 GCA_036351205.1 Thermoleophilia bacterium
CGTGGGCGACCGCTCGACCCGCGACGGCATGCGCAGCGACGAGTGGTTCCTGCCGCGGCTCGGCACGCAACAGGCACACGAGGCCTGGGAGGCCGCCGGCAAGCCCGACGTGGTCGACGAGGCGCGCCAGAAGGTGGACGACCTCCTCGCGACCCACGCGCCGGCGCCGTGGGACGACGGCGTTGAGGAGGCGCTCGCACAGCTCTACGCTCGCGCCCTCCGCGCCTGACGCGACCTTCGAAGGCGAGCGGCGGCGACGGGGACGACGACCAGCGTCATGCGCCGGACCGTGGGCGCCGGCACCCGACCAGCGCCGTCGGCTAGCGCGAGTTCTTCTGCAGCGCGCTGAGGAACTCGGCGTTGCTCTTGGTCTCGCGCACCTTCTTGATGAGGAGCTCGATGGCGGCCGCCGGGTCGAGCGAGTGCAGCACGCCGCGGAGCTTCCACACGGCGGCCGCCTCGGCGGCGTCCATGAGCAGCTCCTCCTTGCGGGTGCCGGTCATCTCGATGTCGATCGCCGGGAAGATGCGCTTGTCGGCCAGCTTGCGGTCGAGGCGGATCTCCATGTTGCCGGTGCCCTTGAACTCCTCGAAGATGACCTCGTCCATGCGCGAGCCGGTGTCGACCAGCGCCGTCGCGAGGATCGTCAGCGAGCCGCCCTCCTCGATGTTGCGCGCCGCGCCGAAGAACTTCTTCGGCGGGTAGAGCGCCGTCGAGTCGACGCCGCCCGAGAGGATACGCCCCGAGGCCGGCGTGTTGAGGTTGAAGGCGCGCGCCATGCGGGTGATCGAGTCGAGCAGCACGACGACGTCCTTGCCCATCTCGACGAGGCGCTTGACGCGGTCGAGCACGAGCTCGGTCACCTGGACGTGGTTCTCTGAGGGCTGGTCGAAGGTCGAGGCGACGACCTCGCCGTCGACCGAGCGCTGCATGTCGGTCACTTCCTCCGGCCGCTCGTCGACGAGCAGCACGAACAGGTCGATCTCGGGGTTGTTGGTGGCGATCGAGTTGGCGAGCTTCTTGAGGATCGTCGTCTTGCCGGCCTTGGGCGGCGAGACGATGAGGCCGCGCTGCCCCTTGCCGATGGGGCACATGAGGTCCATGATGCGCGCCGCCGTGTCGTGCTCGGGGGTCTCGAGGCGCATGCGCTCCTCGGGGAAGAGCGGGGTGAGCTGCTCGAAGACGGGGCGCTTGCGCGCCGACTCGGGGTCGATGCCGTTGACCGTGTCGATCTTGAGCAGGGCGCTGTACTTCTCGTTGTCCTTCGGCTCTCGGATCTGACCCTCGATCTTGTCGCCGCGGCGCAGGCCGAAGCGCCTGATCTGCGAGAGCGACACGTAGACGTCGTGGTCGCCCTGGGCGTAGCCGCTGGTGCGCAGGAAGCCGAAGCCGTCGGGCAACACGTCGAGGATGCCGAGGCAGGGGATGGGCGGACCCTGCGGGCGCTGCTCGCGCTGCTCGCGCTGCTCGCCCTTGCCGCGCCGCCGCTGGTCGCGGCCGTGCGGCCGCCCCTGCTTGTCGGGGCGCTTGTCGGCCGGACGACCGCCGGCGGGCGCCTCGCCCTTCTCTCCGGCCGGGGCCGGGGCGGCGGGCTCGGCGGCACCGTCGGGCGTCGCCGCGACGCTCGGGGCCGGCGGCGGGGCCGCCGCGCCGGCGGCGGGTGCCTGCGGCGCTTCGGCCCCTGCGGGCGGCGTCGACTCGGCAGCCGTCGTCGGCTTCGCGGCAGGAGTCGCCGCGGCGGCGGGTGGCGCGCTGTCGGCGGCCGCGGGTTTGGCGGCTGCAGGTGCCGCATTCGTCGCGGCGGCGGGCCCGCCCGGCTCGGCGGCGGTCGTGATCTGGTCTGTCTGGTCTTCGGTCATGTCCTCACTCGTTCGATGGTCCCTGTCTCGGCGGCATGGGGCGCGGTCGGGACGATGGGCCACCCTCTCTGGCTCCCTCACGCACGTGACCGCCTGACCTGGGTCCCCCTGGGGCGACGTGACGCGTGAAGAGTTGGGTGGTGTCGGCGAAACGCACGACGGCACTGCGCGTGCATGCTGCTGAAGCCCATGGCGAGCTTCGCAGGGGAGTATTGCACATCGTCCGTCAAATTCCCACTACTTCGGGTGGAGGGCACCTGGACTGGTCTCGACGGGGCAGCCCCGCGGGTGTGCTGCAGGCTCGCTGCGCAGGCGAGGCTGCGGGACGTCGAGCGGGGCAGGGAGTGTATCGGCGGTGCGGCGCGGAGCTGTAGACCCGGAGGCGAGGCGCCGGCGAAGAAGACCCGGCGTCGTCAGGGCGCCGGCGGCTAAGAAGACCCGGCGCCCTCAGGACGGCGCGGGCGCAGGAGCCCCGGCGTCGTCAGGGCGCCGGCGGCGCAGCCGGCCGGCGGTACTCGCCGACCGCGGCCAGCACGCGCTCGAGCACCTCCTTGACGCACACGTCGAGGCTCTCGTTCTCGATCACCGGCACGCCCTGCTCCTCGGCGCAGGCGACGATGTACTTCTGGATGCGGCGGATCTGGGCGAAGTGCTCGACGTAGCGCCGCAGCGGCCGGATGCCGGCGGTCTCGTACTCGCGCACGGCGAAGTGGCCGCGATGGCGGTCGCGGTCACTGACCGCGAGCACGAACTGGACGATGAGCGCCTCCGGCCAGCGCGACAGGTCGAGGAAGCCGGGCACGATGTGCACGCCCTCGATGACGACGCTGTGCGCCTCGGCGACGCTGCGCTCGATGAGCGCGCCGACGCCGACCGACACGGCCTTGGTCTGGTCGACGAACCCGGTCCGGCTGAGCTCGGCGGAGCCGGGACCCGGCACCTGCACCGGCTGACCGGCCTCGAACGACGAGCTGTGGATCGTCGGCATCAGGTCGCGGGCGAAGAACGCGCGCATGACCTGGCGCACCATGTCGGTCGACGCCACGCGGGTGATGCCGAGCCGGTGGGCGAGCTGCGTGGCCAGCGTGCTCTTGCCCACGCCGGTGGCGCCCCCGATGAGGATCACGACCGGCACCTCGTTGCGGCGTAGTGACTGCCACTGGTCGATTCGCTCGATCAGGAGGTCGCCCTCGGCCGGCCCGAGCGTGCGGCGGGCGATCGTGCGCAGCTGGCGGCGCGAGACGGCGGTGTGGCCGCGCCGCTTCTCCGAGAGCTCGACGGCCGCCGCTACGCTGTAGGCCTGCTCGGGCGCGAGGCCCGTCGCCATGAAGGCCTGCGCCATCAGGCCCTTCGAGAAGGGGACGCCCTGCTCGCCGACGACGACCAGTTCATCGGCGGTCATGACGACCGCTCCCCGTGGCGCGCGAGGCACCGCGCGCCGAGGTCGCCGAGGGCGGCGTCGAGGACGCCGCCCTCGGCGACCGGCTCGTTGTCGCAGAAGGCGAGCTCGAGCCCGGCGGCCGCGGCCGCCTCGGCGACGACGTCGATGGCGGCCGCCTTGATCTCGGTCAGGAACACGTCGGCGGCGCGGACGGCGCGCTCGACGTCGGCCACGAGCAGGCGTCGGTCGGCCAGCGCCCCGGAGGCGAGCACGACGTCGGCCCCGTGCGCCTCCTCGAGGTGCCGCGACATGAGCGGCAGCGCCTCGGGAGGCGCCGTGGAGAAGAAGGCGACGCGGCGACCGCGCACCGGGGTCGCCGGGCGCGGCCTGAACACGGTGGTCACCACCTCGAGGCCCGGCCGCACCCCGCGCGCGGCGTCGCGCAGCCGGCGCACCGCCTCGCGACTCGCGAACGGCGGCTCGCACATCGTCAGCACGAGCACGTCGGAGAGCAGCAGGCGGTAGGTGCCGAGGTACCCCGTGACGTAGTCGGGCGGCTGGTGAGCGCCGGCGACGCAGACGACGCCGTCGGCAAGGACCGGCGGCACCACGGCGCCGCTGCCCTCGAAGACGGCCAGCGCCGGCGCCAGCTCCTCGACGAGCGGCAGCGCTGCCGCCACGGAGCTCTCGTAGGCGGCGCCGGCGAGCCCGCCGCCGCAGCGCCGGCAGCCCACCGTGGTGACGCCGGTGAAGACCGCGTCCTCGTAGCAGTCGGAGGCGGCGTGGCGGCCGCGGCGCGAGGCCTCGAGCAGGGCGTGCGCGTCGACGCCGTCGCCGCGCACGACCTCGGGCTCGGGCGGCCCGCCGCGGCCCATCGCCACGATCACGACGCCACCCTCGGCCGCGAGGCGCCGGTCGAGCAGCCGCGCCAGGTGGCCGGCGATCGCCGTCTTGCCGACCCGTTTGCCGGTGCCGATCACGGCGAGCGACGGCAGGGCGAAGGGCTCACGCGGCGGCGGGCTGAGAGCGAAGTCGCTGCCCTCGTAGGCGCAGCCCGCCGCCAGCGCGGCGCTCGCGAGGACGAAGCGCTCGCGGTAGCCGAGCACCGGCTCGTCGGAGAGGTCGACGAAGACCTCGGCGCGCGTCTCGGCGACGAGGGCGGCGACGGCCGCCGCCGTCGCCGCCACGTCGCCGCCCGGCTCGACCGTGCGCAGCAGCGGTACGCCGTACTCTTCGCCGAGCTCGCCGGCCTCGCGGCGCAGCTTCTCGCGGCCGCCGACGAAGGCGGCGGCCGCGACCTCGAAGCGCTCGCCCAGGCCGGCGACGCAGTCGCGCACGACCGGCGGGTAGTGCTCGCCGTCGATCACGACCACGGCACGGCGGCGGGTCACTGCTCGACCGCCCCCGCGCCGGGCTCCTCGGGCGACAGCACGGGGTACTTGGTGAAGCGGCCGCTCGAGGGCGTGAACTCGATCAGCTTCTCGCTGCCGTGGAAGGGGAACTTGCGGACGACCGTGACGCGGTCGTCGGCGACGTGGATGACGTTGTAGCAGGGGCGGGTCGTGCCGCGCAGGCGGAGCGAGCAGCACGTGCCGGCGTTGACCACGAAGAGGCCCTCGAGCCGCCAAGCGTAGGGCACGTGCTTGTGGCCCGAGAGGACGAGGTCGACGCCGCACTCGGCGAGCACCTCGAGCACGTCGCCGGCGTCGTAGACCATGTTGCGCTCGCGCCCGGTGCCCGGGATCGGCAGCAGATGGTGGTGCAGCATGAAGATGCGGAAGCCGGCCGGGCCCGCGAACTCCTCGCGCAGCCAGTGGTAGCGGGCCCTCCCGATCTGGCCGAAGTCGAGATCCGGCTCGGTCGAGTCGACGGCGACGACGCGCACGTCGCCGAACTGCACCGACTGCCAGCGCGGCCCGATGAGCTCCTCAAAGTGCACGTAGCCGACGTTGCGCGAGTCGTGATTGCCCGGGATCACGATGACGTCGGGGCACTCGAGGCGCTCGAGGTACTCGTGCGCGGTGACGTAGTCCTGGCGGAACCCCATCTCCGTGAGGTCGCCCGTGCAGAGCACGAGGTCGGGCTGCAGCTCGTTGAGCTCGACGACGGTGCGGTCCATGAGGCTGGGCACGAAGTACGGCGAGCCCGCGTGCAGGTCGGAGATGTGAGCGATGGTGATGGCCTTCACGCTGCCCCCCAAGGCGGCGGGTGGGCCCTCGGCCCCCGGCGCGTGCAATGGTACCCCGCGGCGCAACGGCTCGGCCAGAGCGGATCGCGCCCGCTGCCGTCGACTCCCTCGACGCCCTGCTGGCCCCGCTCGACGGCTGCGCGGCGTCGCCGCCGACAGGGGGCGGCGAAGCGCGGCGGTCCCCTACTCGACGATGACGATGCGCCCTGGTCCCTGCTTGTCGCGCACCGAGAACGTGGTGCGGCCGCCCTCGCGGCGGAAGCGCAGGTGCATCGTCGTGTGCCCGATGTGGAGGTTGGAGAGGGTCACGTCGCCGAGCCAGCTGGGCAGCACGGGGTTGTGCACGTAGACGATGTTCTCCTCGGCCTGGGCGTAGATGCCGAGCATCGCCTGGAGGACGAGCAGGAGGGCGCCGCTGGAGGCGGCGAAGGGCGAACAGGCCATGGGGAAGGCGACGGGCCGCGCCGACGACTGGCGGGTGAAGCCGCAGAAGAGCTCGGGCAGCCGGTCGGAGTCGTAGCCCAGGGCGGCGTCGAAGAGGCCCTTGGCGAGGCGGTTCGACTCCTGCACGTAGCCGAGCTTCTTGAGGGCGTTGGCGGCGATCGCCGTGTCGAACGGCCAGACGCCGCCGTTGTAGAAGCTGACCGGGTTGTAGGCCTTCGCGTGGCGGCTGACGGTCCTCACGCCCCAGCCGCTGAAGAACTCGGCCGACATGAGCCGGCGCACGATCGGGGGCACCAGCTCGTCGCTGACGATGCGCGACCAGAGGCAGTGACCGGCCGTGGAGCACGGCGTCGCGACCGGGTGCTTCTCCCCGTCGAGTGCCATGGCGAGGAAGCCGGCGCCGTCGACCCAGAAGCGCTCGTTGAAGCGGCGCTTGAGGTCGCGCGCCTCGGAGGCCATGCGCTCGGAGCGCTCGACGTCGCCGAGCCGCCCGTAGATGGCGGCGAGGCGGCGTTTGGCGTAGTAGACGTAGCCCTGCACCTCGGCCAGGGCGATAGGGCCCTCGGCAGGGGTGCCGTCGGCGTGCACGACCGCGCCGGCGGCGTCGCGCCAGCCCTGGTTGACGAGCCCGGCACGTGACCGGCGGCGGTACTCGACGAAGCCGTCGCCGTCGGGATCGCCGTCGCCGGCGAGCCAGCCGAGGGCGGCGTCGACGGCCGGGCCGAGCTCCTCGAAGGCCTCGAGGTCCCCCGTCCACATCGTCAGCTCGCAGACCAGCAGCAGCCAGAGCGGCGTGGCGTCGACCGAGCCGTAGTACGGCGTCTGCGGGATGCTGCGCAGGGCGGCGAGCTCGCCGCGACGCAGCTCGTGCATGATCTTGCCGGGCTGCTCCTCGCGGAACGCCGAGTCGGCGCGGCCCTGCAGGGCGGCGAGCGTGCGTACCGCGGAGCCGGCGAGACGCAGGTCGAAGAGCAGCGTCTCGAGGCCGACCAGGCACAGGTCGCGACCGAACGGCGCCGCGAACCAGGGCAGCCCCGCCACGGGCACGCGGCCGGCGGCCGTCTCCTCGGTCAGCATCCGCAGATCGCGCTGGGCGCGCTGCAGCACCTGGTCGAACTGCTCGTTGTCGGTGTAGATGCCGGTCGCCTCGGCCCGCCACTCCTCGTAGTCGCGGCGCAGGGCGGCGAGCTGCTCGGTCTCGTCGCCCGGCTCCGGTACCGGCGCCTCGGGACCGACGACCTCCGCCGACACCCGCACGAGGGCGCGCTCGCCGGGGTCGAGGCGAAGACGGAAGCGGGCCTTCCCTCCACGGATCGACTCGGGGGCGGGGTCGAAGCGCACGACCGTCTTGCGCAGCGTCTCGTCGAGGCCGAGGTAGGCGAAGGTCAGGACGCCCGGCTCGGACTTCGGCGCGAGCAGCGTCCCGCGGCGTCGGCGACGCATGCCGCGCACCTCGAAGAAGTCGGCGAAGTCGGCGTCGAAGACGAGGTCGAGCGCGAGGTCGACCGGCGCGTCGTGGTAGTTGCGCACGCGCACCACCTCGCGCAGCGCGTCCTTGAGGAAGCGCAACCGGCGGACGTGAACGGTCGCCTGCGGCACCGTACGGCCGTCACGGCCGCGCAGTTCGACGTTGGTCGCGTCGATCAGGGCGCTGTACCCGCGCTCGGCCGACGAGGAGAGCACGACGGGCTCCCGCCCGCCCAGCAGCAGCTCGAGCCGGCTGAGGTGGCGCGTGTCGCGAAAGTAGAGGCCGAGCACGGAGTTCTCGGCCCCCGTGGCGTGACCGGCCTGGTTCGTGTAGAGGAAGAGGTCGCCCTCCTTGAGCACCAGCCGCGCGGCGCGGCTGCCGCTCATGACGTAGCGCTCGGCCGCCATCGTGACGGCCGGCTCGCGGTCGACGGCGTCGAAGCGCTCGTCGCCGACGACGACCTCGTCGGGTCGGTCTCCCGGGGGCTGTGGAGTGTCGGCCATGCGGGTCAGGGTCTTGGGCCGCGGGTCGTCACCGTATTTACCCGGTCGCCGTGAGGAACAGCCGCATGAGATCAGGTCCCGTCGCGACGGTCAGGCCCGTGCCTGCCGCCTCACTCTCGCCGAAGGCGAGCCCACCGGCGCCGGCACGACCCGGACCCCGGGCGGCAGCGTCGGGGCCCGCGCCGGAGACGGCCGCGCCGCCGGCGTCGGCTCCTGCGCCGGCGGCCGTTGCGCCGCCGGCGGGCGCGCAGCGTGGCGGGACGCCGATGACGAAGGGGACCGGGTCGGCGGCGTGCGTCCGCAGGCGCAGCGGCGTGTGGTGGTCGGGCAGCACCATGACCGCCGGCGGGTCGGCGGCCGCGAGCAGGGGCGCCAGCACCTCGTGGTCGACACGCTCGATGGCCCTGATCTTCTCGGCCAGGTCGCCCTGGTGAGAGGCCTCGTCCGGGGCCTCGACGTGGACCCAGACGAACTCGTGGTCCTCGAGCGCCTCGAGCGCGGCCCGTGCCTTGGCCCCGTAGTCGGTGTCGAGGTCGCCGGTGGCGCCGGGCACGTCGAGCACGGTCAAGCCCGCGCAGCGGCCGATGCCGCGCACCAGGTCGACGGCGCCGACGACGGCGCCCGACAGCCCGTGAAGCTCGCGGAACGCGGGCAGACGCGGCGCCGTGCCCTCGCCCCAGAGCCACATCTCCGTGCCCGGCCGCAGCGGGGCCAGCACCCCGCGGGCCGCGGCGAGGAGCTCGCGCAGCTCTGCGGCCGCCGTCCCGGCCGCCGGACCCTCGGCCGCCCCGGCCGCTCCGCCCTCGGAGGCTCCGGCCGCTCCGCCCTCGGCCGCGGCCTCGCCGACGGCGCCGGGCAGATACCCGGCGACGGGGCGGTCGAGGATGTCGTGCGGCGGCGTGCAGGGCACGACGGCGCCGCCGCGCCAGACCATCAGGTTGCGGTAGCTCACGCCGGGGTGGAACTCGAAGGCGCCGCCGCCCAACGCGGCCTGAAGGGCCGCGACCAGGCGGCGCCCCTCCGCGCTCGACACCTGCCCGGCGGTGTGGTCCTTCATCACCCCGTCGACCACGGTCACGAGGTTGCAGCGATAGGCGACGTCGCCGGGGCCGAGCTCGACCCCGATGCTCGCCGCCTCGAGCGGCGAGCGCCCTGTGTAGACGGCGCGCGGGTCGTAGCCGAGCGCCGAGAGGTTGGCGACGTCGCTGCCGGCAGGCATGCCCGGCGGCACCGTCTGCACGAGGCCGGCGGTGCCGCCGCGCGCCAGCGCGTCCATGGCGGGGGTGTCGGCGGCCTCGAGCGGCGTGCGGCCGCCGAGGGCCTCCTGGGGTTCGTCGGCCATGCCGTCGGGCACCAGCAGCAGCCGGCGGCGCATCAGGCGCTCTCCCTCGGCGCCGCCGCGGCGCCCGTCCGGGCCCGGCACGTCACCCGCGGCCCATCCCCGCCCGGCGGCCGCCGCCTCTCCCGGCCCGTCGCGTCACGAGCGGCCTCGCCCCTCAGCTCGCCGCGCCGAGCACGAGCATCGGCTGCAGCTCGAAGGTCGCGTACGTCGGCCGGTAGCGCTCGGTGTCGTAGAACTTCTCCACGTCGACGACCTTCTTGGAGGCGACCACGGTGTCGATCGGCACCGAGTCGTACCGCCCGCTGCGCAGCGCCACCATGCGGCCGTGGTCGCCGCGCAGCAGCAGATCGATGGCGAGGTTTCCATAGGCCATCGGGACGATCGAGTCGATGGCGTCGGGGTCGCCGCTGCGCACCGCGTAGCCCAGGTTCATGCTGATCATGTCGATCTTGCGCCCGTCGTTGTACTCGGGGGCGCGCTGCTTGACGAGCACACTCACCCGGTCACCGATGCCGCCCAGCTTGGCGTGCCCGTACTGGTCTTTCTCCTGGTTGGTGAAGAGCATGTCTTCGCCCTCCAGCGCGGCGCCCTCGCTCACCAGGCAGACCGAGTACTTCTCGGGGTGCTGGTTGCGGTCCTCGACGAGGATCTCGGTGAGCTTGTCGATGTCGCCCTTGCACTCGGGGATCAGGCAGCGGTGGGCGGCGCCGGCGATCGTCGGCAGGAGGGCCGTGAAACCGGCGTAGCGGCCGAAGACCTCGACGATCATGATGCGCTCGTGCGACGCCGCCGAGGTCCGCAGCTGGTTCGTGATGTTGACGATGCGCGTGACGCAGGTGCTGAAGCCGAGGCAGTAGTCGGTGCCGGGCACGTCGTTGTCCATCGTCTTCGGCACGGCGACCACAGGCACGCCCCGGCGCCCCAGCTCGACCGCGTAGCTCAGGGTGTCGTCACCGCCGATCGGGACCAGGTGGTCGATGCCGAGGTAGTCGAGGTTGGCGATGACCTCGTCGGTCAGGTCGTTCTTGTCGGCCGTGTACTTGTCGGCCAGGTGCGCCGGCACGTCGTTCTTCGGCACGGCACTGGGACGCGTGCGCGAGGAGTGCAGCAACGTACCGCCGGTGCGGCCATACTGATTCACGAGCTCCTTGGTGAGCGGCATCACGCAGTGGCTGTTGTCGGTGCCGTCGTCGCGGCAGGTCTCGACCAGACCGGCCCAGCCGCGACGGATGCCGACGACGTCGAAGCCCTCACGCACGGCGCGCACGGTGAGGGCGCGGATCGCCGGGTTGAGACCGGGGACGTCGCCGCCGCCGGTCAGGATACCGATCCGCCCTTTGGGACCCTTGCTCATGTGCCCTCCTACTCCCGACCCTCGACCCTGATGACCGCCGGCCGCCCCTCGACCTCGTCGAGCGCCTCGATGCGCGCGAGGGCGGCGAAGAACGACGCCTCGCGCACCGGGTGCAGCACGAGGGCGAGCTCGGCGCCCTCGTCGCGGCCCTCCTGGACGACCGAGCGGATGCTGACGCCCTCGTCGCCGAAGATGGCCGCCACCGCGGCGAGCACCCCCGGCTGGTCGCGCACCTGCATCCGCAGGTAGAACGTGGAGACCATCTCCGCGTCGGCGAAGAACGGCAGGTCCTTGTAGCACTGGCAGTTGCGCACGAAGCTGCCCTCGACCGTGTTGACCACGGAGACGATGTCGCCGATCACCGCCGAGGCGGTGGGGACGCTGCCGGCCCCGGGACCGTAGAGCATGATCTTGTCGAAGGTCTCGCTCTCGAGGAAGACGGCGTTGTACGCCCCGCCGACGGTGGCCAGCGGGTGCTCCGCCGGGATGAACGCCGGGTAGACGCGCACGTTCATGCGGCCGTCGATGAGCTTGGCCACGCCGAGCAGCTTGGCGACGAGGCCGAGGCGGCGGCCGTGCTCGATGTCGACGGCGGTCACCTGGGTGATGCCTTCGTGGGGCACGTCGCCCAGGGTGACGCGGCTGTGGAAGGCGATCGACGAGAGGATCGCCATCTTGGCGGCCGCGTCCTTGCCGGTCACGTCCTCGGTCGGGTCGGCCTCGGCGTAGCCCAGGCGCTGCGCCTCCGCGAGCACGTCGTCGTAGTCGGCGCCGGTCGCGCTCATGGCGCTCAGCATGTAGTTGGTCGTGCCGTTGACGATGCCGAAGACGCGCGTGACCTCGGCGGCGACGAGCGACTCGCGGAGGACCTTGATGACCGGCACCGCGCCGACGGAGCTCGCCTCGAAGCGGAGGTGGACGCCGGCCGCCTCGGCGGCGTCGAAGAGCTGCGCCCCGTGCTGGGCGAGGAGCTGCTTGTTGGCGGTCACGACGTGCTTGCCGGCGGCGAGGGCGCGGAGCTGGAAGTCGAGGGCCGCGCCGACACCGCCGATGAGCTCGACGACGACGTGCACCTCGGGGTCGCCGAGCAGGGCGTCGATGTCGTGGGTCACGAGCGCCGGGTCGAGGTCCGGGTGCGAGAAGCCCGGCAGCTCGAGCACGCGCCGCAGCGCGACGTCTCTGCCGGTCGCCAGACGGATGTCGTCGGCGTTGCGCCGCAGCAGCGCGCCGACCCCCGACCCGACCGTGCCGTAGCCCAGAAGCCCGATGCCGACGCGTTCCACGAAGACCCCTCCCGTTCTCTCTCGCCTGCCCGGCCGCGGCGCGCGGCCACGGCAGACCGACTCGGGTGCCGCCGCCGCGCGCAGCCGAAGTATATGGGACGGGCGACGGAGACGAGGCGGGCGAGGCGGGGCCCCAAGCGCCGCGGATCAGCCGGTGAGCGGTCGCTGCAGGCGCAGGACGTCGTCCCAGGTCTCGCGGGCGATCACGACCCGCGAGCGGCCGCCGGCGACCATCACGACCGCCGGCCGGGGCTGGCCGTTGTAGTTGTTGGCGAGCACGTAGCCGTAGGCGCCGGTGCCGGGCGTCACGAGGATGTCGCCCGGCTCCGGCGGGGCGATGCGCACGTCGCGGACGAGGATGTCGCCGGACTCGCAGTGCTTGCCGGCGACGGTCACGAGGTCGGTCGCCGGCGTCTCCGCCTTGTTCGCGAGCATGGCGTCGTAGCGCGAGTCGTAGAGCATCGGTCGCAGGTTGTCGGACATGCCGCCGTCGACGGCGACGTAGGTGCGCACGCCGGGGATCACCTTGACGGTGCCCACCGTGTACGCGGTCACCGCCGCCTTGCCGGCGATGGAGCGCCCGGGCTCGACCAGCACGGTGGGCATGTCGAGCCCGTGCCGCTCGGCCTGGCCCCGGACGGCGCCGACGGCCACCGCCGCGAACTCGGCGATCGACGACGGCTGGTCGTCGAGCGTGTAGCGGATGCCGAGACCGCCGCCGATGTTGAACAGGCGGCAGTCGAAGCCGAGGGTGCGGCGCCAGCCGGCGACGGCGGCGAAGAGAGCCGCGATCTCGCTCTCGTACGAGTCGAGCGCGAAGATCTGCGAGCCGATGTGGGCGTGCACGCCGACGAGGTCGAGGCGGTCCGACGCCTGCAGGCGCCGGACCGCCTCGGTCGCCTGGCCCTCGGCGAGGCCGAAGCCGAACTTGGAGTCGACCTGGCCGGTCTGCACGAAGCTGTGCGTGGTGGGCCGCACGCCCGGCGTCACGCGCAGCAGCACGGGCTGGCGGCGGCCGCGGCCCGCGGCCGCCGCCTCGAGCCGCGCGATCTCGTCGAGCGAGTCGACGACGAAGTGGCCGATGCCGTAGTCGAAGGCCGCCGCGATCTCCTCCGCCGACTTGTTGTTGCCGTGGAAGTAGATGTCGGCGGGCGGGAAGCCGGCCGCGCGAGCGGCCGCGAGCTCGCCGCCCGAGGCGACGTCCAGCGAGAGGCCCTCCTCGCGCACGAGCTCGCACATCGCCCGGCAGGTGAAGGCTTTGCTCGCGTACACGACGATGAAGCGGTCGGCGTAGGCGGCGAAGGCCTCGAGGTAGGCGCGGCACTGGCTGCGCAGCGCGGCCTCGTCGTAGATGAAGAGAGGGGTGCCGTGAGCGGCGGCGAGAGCGACGACGTCGCAGCCGCCGATCTCGAGATGCCCGGCCTCGTTGTGCCGCGCCGACGGTGGGTAGATGAGCGTGTGCGTCACGTGCCCGGGCATCCTACCACCCCGGACGCGCTGCTATCATGGGCGCCCATGGAGGCCCTCCCCGACAGGCTGGCC
>JAZBOM010000366.1:0-4060 GCA_036351205.1 Thermoleophilia bacterium
CCGCAGCGTCGACCACGAAGCCGAGATCGCCGTCGTCATCGCCGACCCTCACGGTTACTACTCACGCCCCGGACTCGCCTATCACCTCGCCGGCGAGCTGCCCGAGGAGCGGCTCTTTCCTCTCACCCCTCCGCGACTCGCCGGCCTGCGCGTCGCGGTGATCCCCGAGCGCGCAGTCGCCGTGAATGTCGATCGTCACCTGGTGACCCTCGCCGGCGGACGCGAGCTCGCCTACGACCGCCTGCTGCTCGCGACCGGGTCTCAAGCCGTGCCGGCGAAGGTCGCCGGCGCCGAGCTGGACGGGGTCGTCAAGCTGGACGACCTCGCCGACGCCCGCGACATCATCCGCCGCTGCCGGACCGCGAGCGCAGCGGTGGTGGTCGGGGGCGGCATCACCGCGCTCGAGCTCGTCGAGGGCCTGGCGGCGCGGGGAGTGCGCGTCGACTACCTCATGCGGCAGGACCGTTACTGGAGGAACGTCCTCTCGGAGGCCGAGTCACGACTGGTCGAGGACGGTCTGACCCACGAGGGCGTGCGCCTGCGTCATCACACCGAACTCGCCGCCGTGGTCGGTCGCAACGGCCGCGTCGTGGGCGTGGAGACGGGCGACGGGGCGACCATCCCCTGCGAGCTCGTCGCCGTCGCCATCGGCGTGCGCCCGCGCCTCGAGCTGGCCAAGGCTGCCGGCCTCGAGTGCGGCCGCGGCGTGCTCGTCGACGAGTACCTTCGCGCCGGCGCCGACGATGTCTTCGCGGCCGGGGACATCGCCGAGACGCGCGACCCCGCGACCGGGCGCGGCACGCTGGACGTGCTGTGGAACTCGGCGGTGGCCAAGGGCCGTGTCGCCGGCCTCAACATGGCCTCTGGGCCCGCCCATGTGTACGAGAAGCGGGCCTCGCTCAACATCACACGGCTGGCCGGCCACAAGACGACGATCATCGGCACCGTCGGCAACGGCGAGGACACCGACCTCCAGGCGCTCGCCCGGGGCGACAGCCAGAGCTGGTCGGAGTTGGGCCCGGCGGCCCTTGTGGCCGCACGGAGCCGCGATACCCGCATCCGGCTCGAGCTGGGCGAGCGAGCCCTGCTCGGGGCCGTCGTCATGGGTGACCAGGCCGTCTCCTTCCCGCTTCAGGAGCTCGTGGAGGCGGGCGCCGACGTGAGCGCCATCGCCGAGCGCCTTCGGGAGCGGGAGGCGCCGGTCGCCGACATCGTCACTGCCTTCTGGCAGGACTGGACGGCACGGCGTGCCTAGACGCGCCCCGGAGCTCTGGTACGCGGCCGGGGCGATCCTGGCGGTGACGCTCGGCTATGGAGCGGCGTACCTGCGGGCAGACGCCTACCCTTCGGCGTCCGGGCTCGTCGGTCACGGCATCGGCGTCGCGGGGTTCATCCTCATGCTGATGACCGCGACCCTGTACTCGGTGCGAAAGCTGCGCACCGCGGCGCGCTGGGGCAGCCTGGCCGCCTGGCTGAGGTTCCACATGGTGACCGGTCTCGTCGGACCGTACATGGTGCTGCTCCACACGGCGATGCGGTTCCGGGGGCTGGCCGGGCTCGCGATGCTCCTGACCGCGGTCGTCGTCGTCAGCGGCCTGATCGGCCGCTACCTCTACACGGCCATCCCGCGTGACGGCGGGGACGCCGGTGGCGGAGGCGCCCGCCGGCTCGCCAGGCGGCGGCGGGCTCTCGCCCTCTGGCACACCCTGCACGTCCCGCTCGCCTGGGCGCTCTTCGCCGCCGCCTTCGTCCACGTCGTGGCAGCGCTCTACTACGCGACCCTGCAGCGCTAGCGTGAGCTGATGAGGCACCCATGAGCACGAGACCCGACTTTCGCCTGAGCACGAGACCGGCCTTCCTCTCCAGCCTGGGGATCGCGGCCGCCGTCGTCCTGCTCGCCGGCGTTCTCGCGTGGGCTCTGGCGAGGGGCCCGGGGCTGTTCAGCCCCGGGCCCCTCAACGCGGCTGCAGCGGGCGCGCCTCTGGGCGGCGTCGCCAGCCACGCCGCGCTGGGGAGCGACTGCGGCGCCTGCCACCCGGCGCCCTGGAGCTCGGCGACCATGGCCGACCGTTGCCTCGACTGCCACGAGGGGATCGGCGATCGGATCGCGGAGGGCGAGGGGCTCCACGGTCGGCTGGCCGGCACCGCGGACGCGCCGACCTGCCGCGGGTGCCCCCCGGAGCACGGCGGTCCGCGGGGGCCGCTCACCGTCCTCGACGCGGAGGCGTTCCCTCATGAGGTGACCGGGTTCTCGCTCGCCACGCACGAGCGCGTGGAGGAGGGCGACCCGGTCGCCTGCGGCGACTGCCACCCGAACGGCTGGGCGCCGTTCGACATCGCGGTCTGCACCGACTGCCACGCCGAGATCGACGCCGCGTTCATGCGCCGGCACGCGGCGACCTGGGGCGAAGACTGTCTGTCGTGCCACGACGGCAGCGGTCGCGACGGAGCCGGTTTCGACCACGCCGCGACGGGGTTCGAGCTCACCGGCGGCCACGCCGGCGCGGCCTGCACGGAGTGCCACGCCGACGCCCGCTCCGCCGCGGAGCTGAAGGCCACGCCCAACGACTGCTACTCCTGTCACCGCAAGGACGACGAGCACGACTGGGCGTACGGGCGGGCGTGCGGCGACTGCCACACCGCCGAGAGCTGGGACGATGTGACGTTCGATCACTCCGTCTTCCCGCTCGACCACGGCGACGAGGAGCGCACGGCCACCTGCGTCACCTGTCACCCGCAGAGGACGACCGCCTACACCTGCTACGGGTGTCACGAGCACACCAGGGCCAAGGTCCTCGAAGACCACGACGGGCAGCGCCTCAGCCGGCTGGCGGACTGCGTCCGCTGCCACCCGGGCGGCGAGGAGGCCGATGACTAGACCGACGAGGGGCGCGGCACCTCGTGGTCGGCATCGTGGGCTCGGGGGCACGCACACCACCGCCTGCGCCCAGCCAGCGTCGCAGCGGCCACGCTGGTAGGGTTGCGCGGATGCGCCCCGACGACAGGCAAGACGCCTCCGGGGCCTCGGACAGCGAGGACGCCCGGTGACCCTGCTCGCCGTCGAGGCCATAGGCGAGGGCTGGCTCGGCCCGAGCCGCGCGGCCATCGCCGCGTTCACGCTCGGCCTGCTGCTGACCTTCCTCTTCGTGCGCGTCAACACGCGCCTCATCCGCGCCAACGTCAGCTGGTGGTTCCACGACATCGAGTCCGACGGCGGCCTGCACGTCCACCACATGGTCATCGGCGTCGTCGTCATGGTCGCGAGCGGCCTCGGCCTCATCGCGGCGCAGCCCCAGGGCCTGTGGCTGCAGCTTCTCGCCTTCGCCTTCGGCGCCGGCGTCGGGCTCACGCTCGATGAGTTCGCCCTCATCCTGCGCCTGCAGGACGTCTACTGGACCAGGGAGGGCCGTCTCTCGGTCGACGCGGTGATCGTCGCCGTGTGCGTCGGCTTGCTTCTCGTCCTCGGCTACCAGCCTCTGGGCAACGCCTTCGTGGTCGAGGCCTCGAGCCTCGCCGCCGACGCGATCATCGCCCTGGTCATCGCGGTCGATGTCGGCCTCGCCGTGATCTGCCTGCTCAAGGGCAAGCTCTGGACCGGGTTCTTCGCCGTCTTCATCCCGACGGTGGGCATGATCGGTGCGATCCGTGTGGCGCGCCCCGGCTCACCGTGGGCCCACCGGCGCTACGCCGACAAGCCGAGGAAGCTGGCCAAGGCGCAACGCCGGGAGGACCGCATGAACAGGACCTGGCGCGCCTGGCGCACGGCGTTCTACGACCTCCTCGCCGGCAAGCCGCACCTGCCGAGCATCGCGGCCGAGAGCGCCGACAGGGCCGCGGGGGCCGGCGCGGCGATCGAGACGCCGGGAGCTCTCGGCGGGCCACCCGTCGCCGCGGCGCCCGGTGAACCGGGGCCCGGCGCACCCGAGACGGGCGAAAGACCCGGGAAGCGAGCGACGGACGAGTTGCCTGGAGAGCCCGCGACGGACGGGCGACCTAAGGAGCACGTGACGGACGAGTGACCCGGGGAAGGCTGACGCTGCGTCATCTCGCCCGGGCCTGC
>JAZBOM010000367.1:0-2198 GCA_036351205.1 Thermoleophilia bacterium
ATGGTCGAACCGCTCGCCCGCGCCATCGCCTGAGGGAGAAAGACCCCGCCGTGGAACCCTTCGAGCGCCAGATGCAGTTCGTCTTCGCCCTGCGCTCGCACGGGATCACGAACGCGACCATCCTCAAGGCGATGGAGGCCACCCCGCGCGAGGCGTTCCTCGAAGGCATCTTCCAGACGCGCTCGTTCGAGGACGTGCCCCTGCCCATCAATTGCGGCCAGACCATCAGCCAGCCCTCCGTCGTCGGCATCATGACGCAGGCGCTCGACATCTCCCCGCGCCACAAGGTGCTCGAGATCGGCACCGGCTCCGGCTACCAGGCCGCGATCCTCTCCCGTCTCGCGCGCCGGGTCTATTCGGTAGAACGTCACCGCGCGCTCGCCGTGCGCGCCCGCGACCTGCTGCGACGGCTCGACCTCACCAACGTCACGGTGGTCCACGGCGACGGCTCGCTCGGCCTGCCCGAACAGGCGCCCTTCGACCGCATCCTGATCACCGCCGCCGCCGAGGACCCGCCGCGCGTCCTGCTCGACCAGCTGCGCACCGGCGGCATCATGGTCCTGCCGGTCGGCCAGAGCGATTCGGTCCAGACGCTGATCAAGGTCGAACGTCTCGAATCCGGGCTGGAATACACCGATCTCGGCGCGGTCCGGTTCGTGCCCCTTGTCGAAGGCGTCGCAGAAGATGTATTGGAATGACATGTGCACGCGACATATGGGGGTGGCCATGATGCTGACACGATCGGGAATTCCATCGCGCGGCAGATCGGCGGCCGGCGGCAGGCTCACGACCACGGCGCTGGCGCTGGCGCTCGCCGCCATCGTCTCCGGCTGCGCGCCCACGTCCAGAGGCGAAGGCTCGATGGTCGTCGTGCCCAACGAACAGAAAGACAGCCGCGGCGTCATCACCTACGCCACCTACCAGGTCGTGGTGGCCCGTGACGGCGACACGATGGAGACCGTCGCCACCCGCCTCGGCATCTCGACCGAGGCGCTGGCCTCGCGCAACGCGCTCCCCGTCGACTACCGCCCCCGCGAGGGCGAGGTCCTCCTCCTGCCCGACAGCTTCCCGCGCACCGCGACCGGCGACGACGTCACGACCTCCACCCTGCCCTGGAGCACGGAGTCCGCCTCCGCCGCG
Organism: Thermoleophilia bacterium; assembly: GCA_036351205.1. GTDB lineage: Bacteria > Actinomycetota > Thermoleophilia > UBA2241 > UBA2241 > UBA2241. The sequence continues at coordinate 1,141 of JAZBOM010000367.1, forward strand.
ATCGACAGCGCCGCCCCCACTCCGCCGCCCCCGGCGGCCTCCGGCGATCCGCTCATCGATCCAGTCCGCCACCGCGTCGAGGCCGGCGAGACCGCCTATTCCATCGCGCGGCTCTACGGCGTGTCGGTCACGGCGCTCGCCTCCTGGAACGGCCTCGGCCCCGACCTGATGGTCCGCACCAACCAGGAACTGCTGATCCCGATCGTCAGCGGCGCCAACCAGATCTCGGGTTCCGTCGACACCGCCCCCGGCGCCGGAACCCCCGTGCCGCCGCCCCCCAGCGCGACCGAGCCGCTGCCCGAGAACATTACCGCCGGCGCCGATCCCGCATCGCCGCAGCTCGACCAGTTCCGCACGCCCGCCGGTGGCCGGCTCAGCCCGCCCGTCCCAGGCAGCGTCAGCCGCCCCTTCAATCCTCAGAACCCGAACGGAATCGGCTTCGCGGTCCCCGCAGGCACGCCCGTCGAATCGGCCGGCGACGGCGAGGTGGCGCTCATCTCCGAGGAACTGGGCGGCCTCGGCACCATCGTGCTGATCCGCCACGCCGACGACCTGATGACCACCTACTCGGTGCTCTCGAACGTCACGGTCAACAAGGGCGACCGCGTCACCGCCGGCCAGCCCATCGGCTCCGTCGCGCCCCGCGACAATCCCGAGCTGCAATTCGACGTCTTCCGCGGCACCACCGCCGTCGACCCCACTCCCTACATCCGCTGACCGGAGCGCCCGCCATGCGACGCCTCACCCTGACCGCCGCCGCGATCGCCGCCGCGATGAGCTTCGCGCCCGCGCCACAGGCGCGCGCCGACATGATGACGGCCTGCGCCGGCGACATCGCCTCGATGTGCTCCGACGTGCCCAACGGCCGCGGCCGCATCTCCGCCTGCCTGATGGGCTATTCCGACCGGCTGAGCCCGGCCTGCGGGCCGGAAGTCGCGGCCGTCGCCGCGAGCGGCAGCCGCAACATCCTGGTTCCGTCGAGCGTGCGCCGGTCGCTCCGTCCCGGCTTCTCGGCGCCGCTCCCGGCCTCGTGCGACGCCGACGCCGCGAACCTGTGC
>JAZBOM010000368.1:0-10121 GCA_036351205.1 Thermoleophilia bacterium
CGAGACGCAGCAGGACCGGCCCCGCCTGAAGAACCTGCTCGACCAGGCCGAGGAGCACCTGCTGGCGCTCGGCCTGCGCACCCCGGACGCGCGCGCGTTGCTGCAGCCGGGGCGCGACCGGCTCGACGAAGGCGTGTTCTGGCGGTATCAGGGAGACGGGCTGGCGATGTATCTGGCCCCCGGCTGGTCGCGCGACTTCCGCCTGCCGTACACGCTGCGCGAGCTCGTCGTGGTCGGCGGGCGATGCCATCTGCGCCCCCTGCTCGACGGCCTCTGGCCCGACCAGCCTTTCCACCTCCTCGCTCTGAGCCTGAGCGGGGTGCGCCTCTTCGAGGGATCGCGCCACCGGCTCGCGCCGCGCGAGCTCCCCGGAGCCCCCAAGGGGATCGAGGACACGCAGCGCTTCCTCGTCGTGGAGAAGCAGCTCCACGCCAAGGTCGGGCCGCGGCGCGACGTCTCGAGGGCGGCGATCTATCACGGTCACGGTGCCGGCCGCGAGGACGAGCGCGAGCGCGTCGTCGAGTACCTGCGCGAGGTCGACCGCGCCGTAGTGGGCGCCGTGGGCCGCTCCGGCCTGCCGCTCGTGCTGGCCGGCGTCGAGCACGTCCTCGCCGTCTACCGGGGCCTGACGAGTCACGGCAACGTCCTCGACGGAGCCGTCGACGGGAGCCCGGACGACCTCCCCGAGGAGCGGCTGCACGCGGCCGCCTGGCCGCTCGTCGAGCCGCTCGCGGTCGAGCGCCGCACGGCCGCCCTCGAGCGCTACGCCCAGGGGGCGGCCCGGGGTGCGGCCGTCACCGGGCTCGACGACGTCCTCACGGCCGCGGCGCAGGCGCGCCTCGACACGCTCTTCGTCGCCGAGGGCGAGCACCGCTGGGGCTGGTTCCTCGCGGACACTGCCGAGGTCCGTCTCCACGACGGCCCCGAGCCGGGCGACGAGGACCTGCTCGACCGCGCCGTCGTCGAGACCTACCGGACGGGAGGTGCGTTCTACAGCCTGCCGCTCGACGAGATGCCTGCCGGCGCGCCTGTCGCCGGCCTCGCGAGGTACTGAGCGCCGAGAGGCGGCCTGCCGGTCGGGTGCCGGCGAGTCACCCGGCGACCGGCTGTGCCCGGCCGGTCGCCGGTCTCATCGCACCCCGGCCAGGGCCCGGCGCAGCGCGCCGGGGGTCTTGCGCTCCGGCGGAGCTCGCGGCGGCGTCGGGGCGGAGAGTTCCGCCGCCGCCTCGAGGACGACCGCGCTGGGGATCGCGAGACCCAGTGTGCGCGTGCCCTGCTCGACGCCCAGGGTGGCCACGTTGATGCCGATGACCCGCCCCTCGGCGTCGGCCAGCGGGCCGCCGGAGAACCCCTGCTCGAGTTGCGTCGAGGACTCGATCAGGGTGTCGAGGTCGGGGCGCTGCGGGACGGCCATGTTCTCGAGTACCTCGGTCACGATCCCGTCCGCCACCGGTTCGGCGAACTCGCCGGGCGCGCCGACGGCGAAGACGGGCGCCGCGGTCTCGACCTCGGCGAGGTCGGTGGCGAACGTCGCCGGGGTCAGCCCGGCGAGGTCGACCTGGACGAACGCGAGGTCGAGGTCGGGGACGCGGGTGACGAAGCCGGCGACGGCCTCGCGGCCGTCCGCGGCCACCACCCTGACGCTGGCCGCGACCTGGCCGCCCGCCATGGTGATGACGTGGTCGTTCGTCACGATCAGGCCGTCGGCCTTGATGACGACGCCGGTGCCGAGCGCCGTGCGCACCGTCCCCGAGGCGTCGACGCCTTGCACGTGGATCTCGGCCACCGAGCGCATCACCGTCTCGGCCGGGTCGCCGCCGGCAGCGGTGGACCCGGGGGCGTCGAGCGAGCCCGCGAGGCCGACGGCGAGCACGAGCAGGGCGACGACTGCGGCGGCGGCGACGAAGATCGAGCGCAGAAGGCTCCGCGCGCGCAGCGCGGCGAAACTCGGCGTGGGGCCTGCCGGTGCCAGGACCGGCGGCACCACGTAGGCGTACAGCGACGGCGCCGTGCAGGGCTCGCCCGGCATCGGTCCCCCTTCGTCCCCATCGGTGGTACCCGCTGCTCCACGTGTACCCGGCTGCCGGGCCATCGTCAACTGCGCCCCGTCGTCCGCCGGGGCAGCGGGGCGGCGTCGACCTCACCGGCGCCCGGGTCCGGCAGCCTCGCTTGGGCACGGCTGGCGCCGCCGCCGCACGCCCCGGTAGGCTGGCGCCGTGACGCCCGGGACCCCCCACGACAGCCGCCGCGCCTCGGCTTCGGCGGCGCTCCTCGTCGTCGTGATCGCGCTGACGATGCAGACCGGCTCGGCGCTGGCCGCGCGGCTGATCGAGTCCGTCGGCGTGGTCGGGGCGCTGTGGCTGCGCACCGCGCTCGCCGCCGCGCTGCTGGGGTCCATGAGGCCGCGCTCCGTACGCCTCCCGCCGGTCGGAGACCGTCTGCCCGTCGCTGCGCTGACAGTCACCCTCCTGGTCATGAACCTGAGCTTCTACGCGGCCATCTCGCGGGCCCCGCTGGGCGTGGTCGTGGCGGTGGAGTTCCTCGGCCCGCTGGCGGTCGCCGTGCTGGGGTCGCGGCGGCCCGTCGATCTCGTCTGGGTCGGGCTGGCCGGCGTCGGCGTCGTGCTCCTCGCCGGCCCGACGAGCGACGTGAGCACGACGGGCCTCCTCCTTGCCCTCTGCGCGGCGTGTGCCTGGGCGGCCTTCCTCCTGCTGGCCAAACGCGCCGTCACCACCATGGCTCCGCTCTCCGTCGTGACCCTGATGCTGATCGGCTCGGCCGTCCTGCTCACACCGCTTCTCGCCGTCTCGGGCGCCGGCTTCTTCGGCGCGCCCGAGGCACTCGGCCTGGGCCTCGCCGTGGCGCTGCTCTCGTCGGCCCTGCCCTACTTCCTCGAGCTCTTCGCCCTCAGCCGCGTGCGCGCCGCGACCTACGGGGTGCTGCTCAGCATCGAGCCCGCGGTCGCCGCCCTGACGGGCTTCCTCATCCTGGGTCAGCGGCTGTCGCCGGTCGAGGTGGTGGCGATCGTCGCCGTCGTGATCGCGGCCGCCGGCGCGAGCTGGGCGAGCGGAGTCGGAGGCATGCCGCCCGCCGACGTGCCTGTGGGCGCCGCCGAAGAGTCGCCCCCAGGCGGGTCGGCAGCCAGTCCCTGAGCTGCGCCCCGTCGGCCGGCTCCGAGCCCTGCGGCGCTTGCGCCGCGTCCTGCGACCGGCGGCGCTCGTGCGTCGCCTCGCGGCCGACCTCAGACCCGCCGCCGCCCTCGCCGTGGCCTGCGGCCGGCGGGCTTGTGCCAGGCCCGTCAGTCGGCGGCGCTCGTGCCGCGCCGCGCGGCCGACCTCAGACCCGCCGCCGCCGTCGCCGTGGCGCCTCGGGCGCGAGCTCGCCACGCTCGTTCATGACTTCGAGGCCGGCGTGGGCTCCCTCGCCCTCGAAGACCACGACCGGGCGCCCGCCGCGCAGCTCGCGCAGGCGGACCCGTACCGTCGCCCCGAGGGCCTCGTCGGCGCGGCCCTCCATGGCGCCGAGGACCGGCGCCTTGAGAGCGCCGGGGGCGGCGCCCTCGGCGTCGATCTCGAGCTCTTCACGGGTGTCGCGCAGCACCACGCGGGCGCCGCCGGGCCGGGTCTCGACGGCCGCGAGGGCGGCGCCGGTGTAGGTGGCGAAGCGGTGCAGGCGGCCGTCGAGCAGCAGCCCCGCGATGTGGCCGACGAAGCTCCCCCGCACCCAGGGGATCTTCGCGACCGAGCAGGTCACCGAGACGCCGGGGCGGCCGAAGTGGTTGGTCTGGAGCCACACCCATGAGCTGGGGAAGCTGCGGCCCCAGTCCTTCTCGACGTAGCCGCGGCCGCCGTCGAGACGCAATTCGTCCCCGTCGACCGTCAGCGTGCCGCGCAGCTCGTGGTCCATCGACAGCACCCCGTGGTAGCACTCCATGCGCGGCACGTACCGGTACCAGCCCATGATGCCGGGCGCGCGCAGGCTGACGGGCCACGGCGACCACGGTCCGAAGGCGACCTCCCCGCCGACTGCACCCTCCCCATCCGCGAGATCGAGCGTCATGCCCGCCTCCGAGAACGTGCAGCGGTCGACGGAGATGCGGAAGGGCGGCGAGGGCTCGAAGCGGAAGGCGGCCGCCGGGAAGGAGAAGAAGCGCGTGCGGCCGCCCTCGCGCAGGACCTGGACGAAGGACTGGGCCAGGCGTCCGTCGGGCGAGTAGGACACGCCGGGGATGACCGCCACCGCGCGCCGCGCTTCACCGTCGACGCACTTGAAGTACCAGCCCTCGAAGTAGCGCCGGCGAACGCGCCCGCCCTGGTACAGGGCGGGCGTCCAGACCCGGCGCAGCGCATACGGTGTCCGTGGCGGCAGGCTCACGGCCGTCATCCTACCGGGCCGTGAACGGGTTGTCCCCACCTCGCGCAGGGCAAGCGAGACTGGAGTGGTCGGCCCTCAGGTCGCGGCCGTCGAGTGCGCATGACGCATGCCTCCGGGAGGTGGCCGAGATGATGTGGGACTGGTATGGCTGGGGAGGAGTGGGGGCTTGGCTCATGCTCCTCTTCATGGTGCTGTTCGCCGCCGGCGTGGTGATCGGCTTCGTCTACCTCGTGCGGGCGCTGACCACCGGCACGGCCGGCGGCCGGCAGGAGGCGCCGCGTATGCGGCGGGACGACGCGCGCGAGGTCCTGCGCCGCCGCTACGCCGCCGGCGAGATCGAGCGCGAGGAGTTCCTGCGCCGCCGGCAGGACCTCGACGACGACGTGTAGCCGCGGGGCGCCGGCGGAAGTCCGGTCACGACGCGCGGCCGGGGCGCGGCCGCCGGTCTGCCGCGCCGCGAGGTACAATGGACGTCGCAGCGATGGCTACCGGAAGGAGGCGGACATGACGAAGAGTGCCACGGCAGCGCGGCTCGGCTTCGCCGCCCATCACGCCTCCACACCGGTGCGCCGCGCCTAGACCACGGGCGGGGCACCTCGACGGGAAGGACCCCCGCAGTGCCTGACATCTCCGGAGCCGACGCTCCGCTCACCCTCGACGACCTCGGTTACTCCGATCGCTGGCGCGCGCTCTTCGACGCGCACGCCGGGCCCGACCACGTCCCGGCCCGCGTGGTGCGCGGCGACCGCGGCAGCGTCATGGCCGCGACGGCCGACGGCGCTGTGCGCGCCGGCCTCGCCTCGCGGCTGCGCCGCGAGGCCGGCGCGCCCGAAGACCTCCCCGTCACCGGGGACTGGGTCGTGCTCGACCCCGCCCCGACCCACGAGACGGCCCTCGTGGTCGCCGTCCTGCCCCGCGCCTCGAGTTTCCGTCGCGGCGCGTCCGGGACCGAGTCGATCCTCCAGGTCGTCGCCGCCAACGTCGACGTGGTCTTCGTCGTGCACCCCATCGACCGCGGGCGCAACCCCCGGCGCCTCGAGCGCGAGCTGGCGCTCGCCTGGGAGAGCGGTGCGATCCCGGTCGTCGTGCTGGCCAAGGCCGACCTCGCCGATGAGCCGGAGCCGGCCCGGTTCGAGGCGGAGGAGGTGGCCCGCGGCTCCGACGTGGTCCTCACCAGTGCGGTGAGCGGCCTCGGCCTCGAGACGCTGCGAGGCTACGCGACCCGCGGTCGGACCGTCGCCCTCATCGGCCCGTCCGGGGCCGGCAAGTCGACCATCATCAATGCCCTGCTCGGTGAAGAGCGGCAGGCGACCGCCGCCGTCCGTGCCGGCGACGGACGCGGCCGCCACACCACCGTCACGCGCGAGCTCGTCCCGCTGCCCGGCGGCGGGGTGCTGCTCGACACGCCCGGCCTGCGCGCCGTGGCCATGGTCGACGCCCCTGCCGGCCTGGCCACCGCCTTCGACGACATCGAGAGCCTGGCGCGCGGGTGCCGCTTCACCGACTGCGCCCACGACGGCGAGCCGGGCTGCGCGGTCGCCGCCGCGGTCGCCGCTGGCGAGCTGGCCGGCGAGCGTCTCACGAGTTGGCACAAGCTGCAGCGCGAGGCGCGGGTCGCGGCGATGCGCACCGACGTCCGCCTCCGCCAGGAGGAGGTGCGGCGCTGGAAGATCATCCACAAGAGCGCCCGCCAGTTCTACCGCAACAAGGGCCGCGACCGGGAGTAGGGGGATGGCGAGCGGGACGGATCCGAAGACGGGCGCCGCGCCGGCAGCCGGCGCCGCGCCCGCTCTCTCGCTCACCCCGATCGGCGTGATCCACAGCCCTCACCGTGACCCGGGGGCGACTCCGATCCAGCCCGCCTGCGCCGAGGGCTGCCGCGGCGAGGTCGAGGTCTTCGAGCCCTACGCCGCGGGGCTGGACGATGTCGACGGCTTCTCCCACGTGCACCTGCTCTACTGGCTGCACCTGAGCGGGCCGCCCGCTCTCAGAGTGACGCCCTTCCTCGACGACACGCCACGCGGGGTCTTCGCCACGCGGGCGCCGAACCGCCCGAACCCGCTCGGTCTCAGCGTCGTGCGCGTGCTCGAGCGCCGGGACCGGATCCTGGTCGTCGACGACCTCGACGTCCTCGACGGGACACCCCTCCTCGACATCAAGCCGTACGTCGAGCGGTTCGACGTGCGCGCGCCCACTCGCGGTGGGTGGACCGAGCGAGTCGACGGCGAGACGTTCCGCCGCCGCGGCGCCCGAGGCGGCACGGGGGCGCCCGCAGCGGGTGACGGAGCGACGGGCGAGCGCTCCTGAGGGCCGGCGGGGCCTGGCGAGGCCCCACCGGCTGCCTGCTCGCTCACCCTGCTCCCGACCCCGGCGCGCCCGCGGACCCCTGCGAGCGGGCCGATCGCGCCCTCCGCCGCGCCCCCCGCGACGCATCTTCACTCCGTTCCGAGGCACGGCCCGATCGCGCCGCCACGTCCTTCATGAGACGTGCCGGCCTTCGGATCCGCGCATCCGCCCAGGGTGGTGTTGACAGCGTTCGGCGCCCGGGTATAATGAGCATATGCTCATAACGACACAGGGTGATCGCCGCTGCGACCGACGCGCGGCGAGGCCTGTGGAGGCCACACGAGGAGGCACGGAGATGCCAGGTGGAGACAGGACAGGACCGAGAGGGATGGGCCCCATGACGGGGGGCGGATTCGGCTACTGCGCGGGCAACGAGACGCCCGGCTTTGCCGCAGGAGGCGCTCGCGGCGCCGGCTTCGGCCGGGGCATGGGCGGCGGCCGCGGTATGGGTCGTGGCGCCGGCTTCGGCCGGGGCATGGGCGGCGGCCGCGGCTACCGGCACATGTACTACGCGACCGGACTGCCCGGCTGGCAGCGCGGCGGCGGGGCGTGGGGCGCCGGCTTCGGCGCGCCGGCCGGGGCGTTCCAGGATGTCCCCGAGGACGCAGCCGCGATCAGGGCCGAGGCACAGCGCCTCGAGGAGACCGCGGTCAGGCTGCGCGAGCGCGCCGACGCGCTCGACCAGCCCGAAGAGTGAGTCGACCGCGCAGCGGGCGGTCCGGGCGGGGGGTCGCGTGGCGACCCCCCGCCCGGACGCCGTGGCGCGCGGCAGGGACACGGTGAGGGTCATGGGACAAGGAAGTGGCAGCGGAGGCGGCAGGGGCGGCGGCGCCCGGCGCGGCGGAGGCCGCAGGGGCGGCACCGGCCGTGGCCGTGCCGGCGGGTCCGGCGCCGGCGTCCAGCGTCGGCGTCGTGTGGCCGGCGACGCGGATCCGCGCTGCATCGGGCAGCGCGCGCCGCTCGACGAGGCGGCCACCCGGGTGCCTGCGCCACCGGCGGCCGCTCGGGTGAGTGCGCCTCCGGTCGCCGCGCCGGACCCTCCGGTGACATCGCTGTCGGCCACGGCGCGCCCGCGCCCGTTGCGGGCTCGCAAGCTCGCCCTGATCGCGCGGCCGGAGGCGTGTACGGCTTGCGGCGCCTGCATCGAGTCCTGCCCGCGGGGCGCGATCGAGGTCGGTGACATCGCGGCGATCGATCCCGCCCTCTGCATCGGCTGCGGTAGCTGCGTCGACGCGTGCCCGAACAACGTCATCGAGATCGAAACGAGGTCGCCATGAGGATCGCCGTCGCCAGCGGCAAGGGTGGGACGGGCAAGACGACGGTGGCGACGGGTCTCGCCGTCGCGCTGTCGTCACGCGGTGTGCCGGTACGGGTGCTGGACTGCGATGTCGAGGAACCCAACGCCCACCTCTTCCTGCGGCCCGGGCTCTCCGCGCCGCAGGACGTGACGATCCCCGTGCCCGAGGTCGACGAGGGGGCCTGCACGGGGTGCGGCGTCTGTGGTGACGTCTGCGTCTTCAACGCGATCGTCCCCGTGGCGGGCAGCGTCCTCCTCTTCCCCGAGCTCTGTCACGGCTGCGGGGCCTGCACCTTGCTCTGCCCGGAGCACGCGATCAGAGAGGTGCCGCGAGCCATCGGCGTCCTCGAGACCGGCACGGCCGGCGCGGCCGGGGCGATCGGCTTCGCGCACGGGCGTCTCAACGTCGGCGAGGCCAAGGCGCCGCCCGTCGTCGAGGCGGTCGCCGCCCTGGCCGACGTGCCCTCCGGCGAGGTCACCATCATCGACGCGCCGCCGGGCACGTCGTGCCCGGTGATCGCCGCCGTGCGCGGCGCCGACCTGGTGCTCCTGGTGGCCGAGCCGACGCCCTTCGGCGTTCACGACCTGCGGCTGGCGGTCGAGATGGTCGAGGCCCTCGAGCAACGCGCGGCTCTCGTCATCAACCGTTCGGACGGTCACGACGACGACGTCGAGGCGCTCGCCCGCGAGCATGGTCTCGAGATCCTCGCGCGCATCCCCGACGACCGCCGCATCGCCGAGGCGTACGCGCGCGGCGAGGTGCCGGTCACGGTGGTGCCGGGACTCTTCCGCATCTACTCAGACCTGTGGAGAGGGGTCCTGTCATGATCGAGGTGGCGGTGGTCAGCGGCAAGGGCGGCACGGGGAAGACGAGCCTCACGGCCTGCTTCGCCGTCCTCGCCGAGCGGCCGGTCGTGGCCGACTGCGACGTCGACGCGGCCGACCTCCACCTCGTGCTGCAGCCGACGCTCGCGACGACCGAGGAGTTCAGCGGCCGTTCGCTGCCGGCGATCGCGGCGGAGGACTGCACACGCTGCGGGCGCTGTATCGACGTGTGCCGGTTCGACGCGCTCTCGTGGCCGCTCGGCGCGGACGATGAGGCGGCCTCAGGCGGTGCGACGGCCGGCGACTCTGTCGAGGCCGCTGCCCACCCGGAGGGCGCGTCCGGCGACGATGCCCCTCCGCGCCTCGACGCCTTCAGGTGCGAGGGGTGTGGGTTGTGCATGCGCATCTGCCCGGCACAGGCGATCGCGATGGAGCCGGCGGTGAACGGCGAGCTGTACACGTCGCAGACGCGGGTCGGACCGATGGCGCACGCCCGCCTCGGCATCGCCGAGGACACCTCGGGCAAGCTCGTCACCAAGGTGCGCGAGCGCGCGCGGCAGCTTGCGGAGAAGAGCGGCCGCGAGCTCGTCCTCATCGACGGACCGCCCGGGATCGGCTGCCCGGTGATCGCCTCGATCGCCGGCGTCGACCTGCTGGTGATCGTCACGGAGCCGACGGTGGCCGGGCGCCACGACCTCGAGCGCGTCGTGCTGCTCGCGGAGCACTTCAGGCGGCGCATCGCCGTCTGCATCAACAAGTGGGACCTGAACACGGCGCTCGCCGACCGCCTCACCGAGGAGGCGTGGGCCGCCGGGGCCGTGGCCGTCGGCCGGGTGCGCTACGACGGCGCCGTCACGGCGGCGCAGCGAGAGGGCCGCACGCTCGTCGAGCACGCGCCGGACGGTGGCGCCGCCGCCGACGTGCGCGCCTTCTGGGACGCGCTCGTCGGCGCTCTCGCTACGCCGGCGGCGACGGGACCGCTGCGCGACGCGGAGACCTCCGGGGCGCCGGCGTCCGGCACGGCGACGCCGGGCACGCCGGGGTCGGCAGACCACGCCAACGATGACAGCACTGCTGAAGGGAGAGCGTGACGATGAGCGCCGAGGGACACGGGAAGACGACGGGCGGCGGCTGCGAGTACGCGGGCGACGCGCCCGACGACATGCAGCTGAAGCTGCAGCACCGCATGGCGAGCATCCATCACACGGTCATGGTGCTCTCCGGCAAGGGTGGCGTGGGCAAGAGCACGGTCGCCGCGAACCTCGCCGTGGCACTCGCC